>NZ_JAJNOE010000013.1:0-138467 GCF_027854445.1 Aeromonas sp. PI_26 | reverse complement strand
TTTCTACAAACTGGTGGTCGTTACTGGGATCGAACCAGTGACCCCCTCCTTGTAAGGGAGGTGCTCTCCCAGCTGAGCTAAACGACCTGGGAATTCTGTCTCCACCGAGTGGAGAAAATGGTGGGTCGTGCTGGATTCGAACCAGCGACCAATTGATTAAAAGTCAACTGCTCTACCGACTGAGCTAACGACCCTCACCACGACCAGTTCCGACTGCATTACTGCTTCGGCTCTGACGGCGGCCTATATTACGGATTTAAATTTCCGGTGCAACAGAAAATTCGTAATTTAAATCCGTTTGCTCACTGTGCGTACAAATGCAGGCTGTTTTTACAGTAGCGTTACGAAAACAGTGACATACAGCAATGTTACAGCTTGGCCAGACTCTGTTTGGCCAACTGGGCCGGCGAGGTGTTGGGATAGCCCTTGATCACCTGCTCATAGAAGGATTTGGCTTCCGCCTTCTTGCCATCCAGCTGCGCCAGCATACCCAGCTTCAGCAGCGCATCGGCTCGCTTGGGGGATTTGCTGTATTTGTTGGCCACGGTCGAGAACTGGGCCGAGGCACCGGCTCTGTCACCCTTGTTGAACAGCAACTGGCCGAGCCAGTAGTGTGCATTGGGAACATAGCCCGAATTGGGGTACTGCTTGATGAAGCCCTGGAAAGCCGGAATGGCTTTGTCGTAGTTCTTCTCTTTGAGCACCATGTTGACCGCTGCGTCGTAGGCCTGATTCTCATCCTGATTGGTTGAGTAATTGGCGGCGGCAGCCGGTGTGGCAGCAGCAGGGGCCGCGGCGGCTGGAGCAGCCTGCTGGCTGCTGGCAACCTTGTCGAGCTCTTGGTAGAGCTGACGCTGGCGCTCTTGCGACTGTTCCATCTGGTAGGTCTGCTGCTCCAGCTGACCACGCAGCTCGGAAACCTCCCCTTGCAGGGAGTCGACCTGTTGCTGCAATTCAGCTTGCAGTCGTAGACGGGCATTGAGGGTGCGCTCCAGCAGGGCAACCCGATCTTCCAGGCTACCGGTGGGCACGATGGCGCCGTTGTTGCCACTAAGGACAACGCCACCCCCCGAGTCACCGCCCAGATCGCTGACAGGAGCCGCAGCTTGCGCATTCAGAGCAACCAATACGGCCAGCGCAACGACAGCTTGCTTGTACACAGATTTCATTCGGATCAAACCTTAGCGTTTAGTACAGATAAAACGGCCAGCGCCATCGTCGCTCGCATATGCAGATTTCATTCGGATCAAACCTTGGCGTTTAGTGCAAATAAAACGGCCATCGAAATGGCCGCTTGCATATAAACGAACTTAGTTCGGTTTAAACCTTAGTAAACCAGAACCGCGCGGCGGTTTTTGGCAAAGGCATCCTCGGTGTGAGACATGTCCAGCGGCTTCTCTTCGCCATAGCTGACGATGGAGAGCTGCTCGGCCTGCACACCCAGGGTTTGCAGATACTTGGCAACAGCCTTGGCACGACGCTCGCCCAGAGCGATGTTGTACTCGGGAGTACCGCGCTCATCGGCGTGACCTTCGATCAGGACTTTCACGCTCGGGCGCTCGCGCAGGTAGCTGGCGTGGGCATCCAGCAGATCAGCGTACTGACCCTGGATATCGTAACCGTCGAACGGGAAGTAGATCACGTTGTCACGCTGCAGTGCTTCGAACTTCTGACGCATCTGCTCTTCCGGGGACAACATGCCGTTGGCGCCGCCGGTTTGTACACCGCCCATGCCGTCGGTCATACCTGATTCAGCGCCAGCGGCGTCGGAATCAGAAGAAGAACTACAAGCGGCCAGGGTGAACAGTGGCAGTGCGATGGCCAAACCCTTGAGCAGTTTATTGAGTTGCATGCTATTTCCTTAAACCTTTATAACAAAACAAAAAACAATTGGATTTTTATCAATTCAAGAAGGGCGACCAAGCTGGTGCACGAATTTCACCGCTACTGGTCGGAAGCACAGCCTTGAAGCGACCATCAGTCGACACCAACGCGAGACTCTTACGACCCTGATAGATGGTGGCATAAATGATCATGCTGCCATTGGGAGCCACACTTGGCGACTCATCCAGAGCACTCTGGGTAAGGACCAACAGGGCATTGTTTTCCATGTCCTGACGGGCAATACGATACTGTCCCTGAACACGGGTCACCATCACCATGATTTTGCCATCAGGAGTGATGGATGCACCCTGGTTGGATTCACCTTCCCAAGTCATCCGGCGAGTCATACCAGTCGCCAAATTTACGCTATAAATCTGGGGTTTGCCACCACGTTCAGAGGTGAACAACAAATTTTGCCCATCCGGCATCCAGGAGGGTTCGGTGTCGATCACACGGCTGGTTGTGACGCGGGTCAGCTGCTTGCTAGCGACATCAACCACATAGAGGTTCGGTGAACCATCTTTGGAGAGAACGATAGCCAGACGACGACCATCCGGAGACCACTCCGGCGCCCCGTTGATACCGCGGAAACTGGTGATCAGGCTGCGCTGCTGGGTGTAGATATCCTGCACGTAGATTTCGGACTTCTGGTTCTCGAAGCTCACGTAAGCCAGCTTGCTGCCATCCGGCGACCAGGCCGGAGACATCAAGGGCTCGCGGGAGCGCAGCAAGGTCTTCTCGTTGTAACCGTCGTAGTCAGAAATACGCAGCTGGTACGGGAACTGGGTACCCTGCTGTACGGAGACATAAGCCAGACGGGTCAGGAAGGCACCGCGCTCGCCCGTCAAACGCTCATAGACGATGTCGGAGATACGGTGGGCAAACTGGCGCATCTGGGCACCCGGGATGGTCGCCATACGGCTATCCAGAATGTAACCGTTGCTCTCGCCACCTTGTGCCTTGGCCAGCTGGCCTTTCAGCACATCGACCAGCTCGAAGTTCACCTTGTAGGTGCCGTCACCGACTGCCGAAATGGAACCCACCACCACGGCTTCAACCCCTTGGGAGGCCCAGGGAGCGAAGTTGATCTCGCTGCTGCTGCTCGGGGTTTGCGGCATCTGGCCACGGGCCAGCGGCTTGAACTTGCCGCTGCGCATCAGGTCGTTGGAGACTACTTCCGCGATGTCCTGCGGCAACTGTCCGTTGCCTTCCCACTTGAAGGGAGCAACGGCGATGGGGCGTGCGCTATCAATACCGCCGGTGATGACGATGTCCAGGGCCGCCTGGGCACTCTGGCCCAGCAACAAACAGCCAACCAAAGCAAAAAATACTTTTCTGATCATGGCTTAAATACTCGGTTCCAATATAGATGAGAGGTTAAATTCCTTTCTCGGCGAGAGGTTGCCAACCGGAGGCAAGCAACCTCGTTTTATCACGCTTAGATACTCGGTTCTAACTTCAGGTTAAATTCCTTCAACATCTCGAATGCCGCAGGATCCTTGGGCACAGGCAGTTGATTGGCTTTCAGAACAGCCGCCTTACCGGAACGACAGACCGCCGGGTCACCCTGGCCGTTATCTACCGATATGACAAAGCCACTGCTCGCAAGACGTACGCCGATAGTACATGTTTTGCCCCGCATGGTGGGATCCAAAATCATATACCGCTCAACAGTGGCCTTGATGAGCGCCGCATATTTGTCGACTTCGCCCTGGGCTGCTGCCGATGCAGCCTGACTGCGGGCATTGGCCTCAGCCGACAGCTGCTGCTGCATCATCTCTTCCATCTCTTTTTGCAGCTTGGCCTGCTCGGCCGCTTTACGCTTGCGCTCAGCCGCGATCTTGGCCTGCTTTTCGGCCTCTGCCTTGGCTTTCTTCTCTGCGTCAGCTTTTGCCTTTTTCTCAGCCTCTTCCTTGGCCTTCTTCTCGGCCTCGGCTTTGGCTTTTTTCTCTGCTTCTGCCTTGGCTTTCTTCTCGGCTTCGGCTTTGGCCTTCTTGTCAGCTTCCGCTTTCTTGGCCTTGGCTTCTGCCGCCTTGGCCTTCTCTTCGGCCTCTTTCTTCTCTTGTTCCTTTTTCTTCTTCAACGCCAACGCCTTGCTCTCGGCTTCCGCCGCTTTACGCTCGGCTTCGGCCTTCTTGGCCTTCTGCTCTTCCAGCTTGCGGGCTTCCTCAGCTTTTTGGGCCTTCTCTTCAGCCTGCTTCTGCTCGGCAACCTTCTTCTGCTTCTCGGCCTCGGCCTTGCGAGTCGCCTCTTCGGCCTGCTTGCGCTTGGTCTCGGCGATGCGAAGCTGCTCCTGTTTCTGAGCCAGCTCGCGCTTGGCGAGATCCGTGTCTTCCTTATCCTTCTCTTTCTCTACCTTTTGAGGCTTGGGCTGAGATTTCTGCTGCTGGATCTGCTTGGCCTGTTCGTTGAGGAAGTTCTCATCGAGCATGACAGCATTGACGATCTGCCCCTTCGATTCGGGTCGTTTCGGTTTGCTGAAATCGAGCCCGACAAACAGGATGATGCCGATGATCAGGTGCAGCAGAAACGACGCGATGAGATAACCGGAAATACCACGCTTCACATCCATCTCCGTTAGTTCACCGGATCTGTCATCAGGCCAACCTGAGGCACACCCGCATTCTTGAGGGCCACCATCAACAGGATCACCTCTTCGTAGCGCACGGCCTTGTCACCCGCGACCACCACGGGGGCATTCTGGTTGATCGCCAGATAGCCCATGGCTTTTTCGGTGATGTATTGCTGCATCGCCTCTGGCGTGCCGCTTGGCACCGGCTCGTCATCGGCTTCGCCAGCCTTGATGACATACTCGCCTTCGGTATTGACGCTGACGATGAAGGGCGGCTTGGCATCTTCCGGCAACTGCTCGGACTCAGCCTGTGGCAGATCCACCTTGACCCCTTGCGTGATCACCGGCGTGACCGCCATAAAGATGATAAGCAGCACCAGCATGACGTCGATATAGGGAACCACGTTGATCTCGGCCACCTTCTTGCGCCGGATCCGCTGATAGGTTTGCATTACTGATCACCCTGCTGCTGTGCAATTTGACGGTTCAGAATGGTAGTGAACTCGTCCATGAAGTTGGCGTAGGCGTTCTCCAGCCGCTCGACCTTGTTGGAGAAGCGGTTGTAGAAGATAACCGCCGGGATAGCGGCAAACAGACCCATGGCGGTAGCGATCAGCGCTTCCGCGATACCCGGTGCCACCATCTGCAAGGTAGCCTGCTGCACCTGACCCAGGGCGATAAAGGCGTTCATGATCCCCCATACGGTACCAAACAGACCGATATAGGGGCTGATGGAGCCGATGGTCGCCAGCACCGGCAGATTGGATTCCAGATCATCCACCGCGCGGGAGAGGGAGACGCGCATGGCGCGGTAGGTACCATCCATCACCGCATCCTGACCACGGGCACCGGCCTTGAGCAAGCGGGCATACTCCTTGAAGCCGGAGTAGAAGATATCTTCCATGCCTTCGATATCATCGCGGCGAGAAGAGGACTCCTGATAGAGGCGATTGAGATCGACCCCTGACCAGAAGCGATCTTCAAACTGTTCCGATGCGAGATTGGCCGCCTTGATCGCCTTTGAACGCTGGATAATCAGCGCCCACGAGACAATAGACATGCTCATCAGGGTCATCATGACCAGTTTTACCAACAGGCTGGCTTGCCAAAACAGGCCAATAAACGAAATTTCAGCGTGCACTTAACAGCACTCCCTTGATTTTTTCAGGTATAGCTACAGGTTTCATTTGCGGATGACTGACACAGGCTATCTGTACCATGGCCTGGGTGATCAGTCGTCCATCAGCCGCCAGGATCTGCTGCGAAAAGCGCAGGGATGCGCGTTTCACTTCAATCACTTGCGTTAATACATTCAATAGTTCATTAAAACGGGCCGCCGAGCGGAAATCGATCTCAGTTCGGCTCACCACGAAGGCATATCCCTCCTGCAGCCAGACGTCCTGTTCGACCCCTTTGGCACGAAGAAACTCGGTGCGAGCACGTTCCATAAACTTGAGATAATTGGCGTTGTAGACGATGCCCCCGGCGTCGGTGTCTTCGTAGTAGACACGCACCGGAAACTCAAAGACTTCCCCCATAACAATCTGTGATCCATTCGACAGTCAGATGGGGGGCTATCATAGCGCAGGGCTGAATAGGAAAGAAGCAGGGGGAGACAGGGAAATCCTGCCTCCCCCCGTTTTTTATGAAAGGAAATATGAATGTGTCAGCCAGAGGCCATACAACAAACTGGGCCAGGCGAGCCAGGGGTTGAACAGCACACGTCCGGGCAGGCTTTTCAGATGAAAGCCGAGCCCGTTAAGTACGCCACAACAGACGGCCCACATCAGCCAGGGAGCAAGCCAGAGACCATGCTCGCTGGTGTTGGCCGCGATCAGATTGGGGGCCTGTAAAATAGCGACGGCCAACAAGGCCGCCGCGAGTAACATCAACCCCTGCCACGGCTGCCGCTCCAGTGGAGCGGCGAGCCTGGCGAGTCGATCACTTGTTTTCATCGATCTGACGATCCATGTTCTCGGTGTGTTCCAGCCACAGCGCATTGATGATGCCAAATGCACAGGCCAGCAACAGCCCCAGGATCCAGGTGAAATACCACATTGTCAGCGCACCTCTTAATAGAGAGATTGTTGGTTATCTTCGATGTGCTTGTTGGTTACCCGGCCAAACATCTTGATGTAAGTCCAGATGGTGTAACCCAGCACAATCGGTACGAAGATCGCTGCAGCCACAGTCATCACCTGCAAGGTGTTGAAAGAGGCGGTAGCATCCCACATGGTCAGGCTCAGTGACGGCTCAAGGCTTGAGGGCATCACGAACGGGAACATGGAGAAACCGGCAGTGAGGATGACCCCGGCAATCGCCAGCGAGGAGCTGGTAAACGCCAGCCAGCCGATGTTCATGCGGGCAAACAGCGCAGTCAGCAGGCTCATGGCCAGGCCCAGTACAGGGGCAGCCACCATCCACGGATAGAGGGTGTAGTTGTTCATCCAGGCACCAGCCTGCAGGACAACTTCCTTGTTCATCGGGTTGGATACTGCGTCAGTCGCGGCAGCCTTGACGATGACATACCCTTCCATACCGCTTACCCACCAACCCGCGGCAGCAAACAGCACCAGGGTCAGCAGTGAGCAGATCATGGCGGCAGTGCGGGAACGCGCCAGCACTTCACCGTCGGTCTTCATCATCAACCAGGTTGCGCCCTGGGTGAGCAGCATGAACAGGCTCACCAGACCAGCCAGAATGCCGAACGGGTTAAGCAGGCCAAAGAAGTTGCCGTGATAGGTCAACATCATGAACTGGTTAAACTCGAACGGAACGCCTTGCAACAGGTTGCCAAAGGCTACGCCAAAGACAATGGGCGGCACCGCACTGCCGGCGAACAAGGCCCAGTCCCAGTTGCTGCGCCATTTGGCATCAGCACGCAGGGAGCGGTACTTGAAACCGACCGGACGCAGGAACAGCGCCATCAGCGTCAGGATCATGGCGATGTAGAAGCCGGAGAAGGTCGCGGCATACACCATCGGCCAGGCGGCGAACAAGGCGCCACCGGCAGTGACCAGCCACACCTGGTTACCTTCCCAGTGCGGTCCCATGGTGTTGAGCATCACGCGGCGCTCGACATCTTTCTTGCCGACGAACGGGAGCAGTGCACCTACCCCCATGTCGAAGCCGTCAGTGATGGCAAAACCGATCAGCAGTACGCCGACCAGAGCCCACCAGATGACACGCAGAGTTTCGTAATCAAACATGGTCGCTCTCCTTATGCCTTGATCTGTTCAAAGTGATACTTGCCAGTCTTCAGGCTGCTGGGGCCAAGACGGGCATACTTGAACATCAGGTACATCTCGATAACCAGAAGTACGGTATAGAACAGGCAGATACCGATCAGAGAGAACCAGATCTCGGCTGCAGGCAGGTTGGATGCAGAGAGGGAAGTCGGCAACACCTCTGCAATGGTCCACGGTTGGCGACCATACTCAGCGACAAACCAGCCAGCTTCGATCGCGATCCACGGCAGCGGGATACCCCACAGCAGACCCTTGAGCAGCCACTTGCGCTTGCCGATCTGGTGACGGGCACTGTCATAGAAGGCCATACCAATCAGTACCAGCATCAGCATGCCGACGGCAACCATGATGCGGAAGGCGAAGAACAGCGGCAGAACCTGCGGGATGGAGTCATCCACGGCGGCCTTAATCTGCTCGTCGGTAGCATCGGTCACGTTGCTGGTGTAGCGCTTGAGCAGCAGACCGTAGCCCAGATCCTGCTTCACTTCGTCGAAACGAGCGCGGGTCTCGTCAGACTTGTCACCGGATTGCAGCTTGGTCAGCAGGTCGTAAGCGGTCATACCGTTACGAACGCGCAGTTCGTGCTCGCTCTTCAGATCCTTCAGACCGGTGACCTGACCGTCCAGAGAACGGGTCGCGATAATGCCCAGCGCATAGGGGATCTTAATGGCGTAGTCGGTGCGCATCTCTTCCTGATTCGGAATACCGAACAGGGTAAAGGCGGCCGGAGCAGGTTCAGTTTCCCACTCGGCTTCGATAGCGGCCAGTTTCACCTTCTGCACTTCACCTGTCTCGTAACCGGATTCGTCACCGAGGATCAGCACGGACACGATGGAAGCCATACCGAACGCGGCGGCAATGGCGAAAGAGCGACGGGCGAACGCCACATCACGATTCTTCAGCAGGTAGTAGGAGGAGATACCCAGCACAAACATGGCGCCACAGGTATAACCAGCCGCCACAGTGTGGACGAACTTGACCTGAGCAACCGGGTTGAGCACCACGTCAGCGAAACTCATCATCTCCATCCGCATGGATTCGAAGTTGAACTCGGCACCGACCGGGTTCTGCATCCAGCCGTTGGCGACCAGGATCCAGAGGGCGGAGAGGTTGGTACCCAGCGCCATCAACCAGGTGGCAGCCAGATGCTGATGCTTGCTCAGACGATCCCAACCAAAGAAGAACATACCGACGAAGGTGGACTCCAGGAAGAAGGCCATCAGCCCTTCGATAGCCAGCGGGGCCCCGAAGATATCGCCGACATAATGGGAGTAGTAAGCCCAGTTCGTCCCGAACTGGAACTCCATGGCCAGACCTGTGGTAACCCCCAAGGCAAAGTTGATACCAAACAACTTACCCCAGAATTTGGTCATGTCCCGGTAGATGGTGTTGTTGGTCATCACATAGACGGATTCCATGATCGCCAGGAGAAAGGCCATTCCCAGCGTCAGGGGTACAAACAAAAAGTGATAAAGGGCCGTCGCAGCGAACTGGAACCGCGATAGGTCTACCACATGCTCAGCAATCATGATGTTTCCTCACCGATTATTGGCACGGCTATTTTAAGTTTTAAGCACAAAGCTTCCGTTGGAGGTTAGCGAATGAGCCTTATTGGGACGTGTCACAACAAAACGCGTTCAGCAACCACTGGCATTAACAACAAGGCAATACGAGAACACAAATAAAGCTAATGTTTAACAATTCCAAAACAATCAGCCTAAATTTATTCTCGCCCATGATGACCGGGTTTTTATATCACCTTTATTTGATTGAAATCAATGTAAAAGGACCCGCCATACATGGCTTTGAAAGGCATTTTTAATCTATTTCACGATTATTGACGCGAGCCAGATCACAAAACACGATAAAGCGTAAAACATTGATTTAAATCAATTTAAGAATTTAACATCCCGCCGCTCGGTTTAATTTGAAAAGCGTGAATGACGCGCCTTTTTCCATGTTATCCGAGTCAGGCAAGCTGATTCGAAAACTCAATTTAAAATTGCAAAGAATGCATACTCATGCGAACCAATTTCATCAATAAAGACATTAGATAAACTAATTTGAAGAGTGCAATTTTTCTTGTTTGCCGGGGTCGATTCGAACTCCTACAATGCGCCTCGCAGTGAGGGCATACCCTTGGATACAGGCCGGTTAATCCGGGTTCACGGTACGTATTCGACGATCAATTTGAACCTGTCTATTGGAATCGAAGATGAAAAAGTTTGTTGCTAAAACCATCCGTTACTACAAGCTTTCCTTTGTTCAGCTCTATCAACTGAACCGACTCTGAGAGCTTGCGACGGCTCACCTGTTTATTTTCCGGCCTGTGTCCAGACGCACTCACTGTCTGTGAACATCCATCCTGAATTGTCTTTGCCCACCGCATCCGCCGTGGGCTTTTTTTTGCCCGGATAATAAAAAACCGCCTTTGACGGCGGTTTCATGTTCAAACGACTGTTTTTACTTCTCATCTGGTCGCTGAAGACCGAAATGAGCGTAGGCTCGTGTGGTCGCAATCCGTCCTCTGGGTGTACGTTGCAGATACCCTTGCTGGATCAGATAAGGCTCCAGCACATCTTCGATAGTATCTTTCTCTTCCCCGATCGCGGCGGCCAGATTATCGAGACCCACCGGGCCCCCCATAAACTTGTCTATCACAGCCAACAATAACTTGCGGTCCATGAAGTCAAAACCTTCGTTATCGACATCCAGCATGTCCATGGCGCGAGCAGCAATGGGGCCGTCGATCCGGCCATCGGATTTCACCTGGGCAAAGTCGCGCACCCGCCTTAACAAACGGTTAGCAATCCGCGGCGTGCCGCGAGAGCGACGGGCGACCTCAATGGCACCATCTTCCGTCATGTCGAGCCCCAGACAACGGGCACTGCGGGAGACGATATCGGTCAGGTCCTTGACGTTGTAGAACTCCAGCCGCTGGACGATACCGAAGCGATCCCGCAGCGGGCTGGTGAGTGAACCGGCCCGGGTGGTAGCGCCAATCAGGGTAAAGGGAGGCAGATCCAGCTTGATGGAGCGAGCCGCTGGTCCCTCCCCGATCATGATGTCGAGCTGGTAATCCTCCATCGCCGGATAGAGCACCTCTTCCACCACCGGGCTGAGACGGTGGATCTCATCGATGAACAGCACATCGTTCGGTTCGAGGTTGGTGAGCAGCGCGGCCAGATCCCCCGCTTTCTCCAGCACCGGGCCGGAGGTGGTCTTGATATTGACCCCCATCTCGTTGGCGACGATGTTAGCAAGGGTAGTCTTGCCCAGACCCGGCGGGCCGAAGATCAGCAGGTGATCGAGCGCTTCCCCCCGCTGACGGGCTGCTTCGATAAAGATCTCCATCTGTTCGCAGACGGTATCCTGACCGGTGTAATCAGCCAGCTTCTTGGGGCGGATAGCCCGGTCAATAATGTCATCCTCACGGGCGGCACTGGCCGAGATGAGGCGGTCTGCTTCAATCATCAACTACCTCACACCAGGCTACGCAGGGATTCACGGATGATATCTTCCACCGACATCCCCTCTTTGGCGATCTTGCTGACAATCTGACTCGCCTGCTGCGGCTTGTAACCTAGGGCCACCAGCGCACTGGCCGCCTCTTCGGTCACATCAGGTGCCCGCAATTCGGGCTCACTGGCTGGCAAGGTGACCATGGCCGGGGAGAAGAGATCGTGACTGACCCACCCCTTGAGTCGATCCTTCATCTCCACCACCAGCCGCTCGGCGGTCTTCTTGCCGACTCCCGGCAGTTTGACCAAAGAGCTTATCTCTTCACGTTCGACACTCAGCACGAATTGGGTAGCTGTCATGCCGGAGAGAATAGCCAGCGCCAGCTTGGGGCCGACTCCGTTGGTCTTGATCAACTCGCGGAACAGCGCCCGCTCCTGTTTGTGGTTAAAACCATAGAGCAGCTGGGCATCTTCCCGCACCACGAAGTGAGTATGGATGGTCGCTTCCTTGCCGATCTCCGGCAAATCATAGAAGCAGCTCATCGGCATCTGCACCTCATAGCCAACCCCGCCCACTTCCAGCAGGACCTCGGGGGGCTGCTTTTCAATGACAATGCCTCTCAAGCGACCAATCACGGCTCTCTCCTCACCAATACAACTATTCGTAAATTGGCTCATAGCATAAAGAATAACTGGATAAGTATCCAGCATAGGGCAGCAACACCCGCTTAGTCAGAGAGGCTTTTTATCCCATTTTCCACCATGCTTGATCGGGTGCAGCCAGTGCACGGGATGTTTCAGCGCCGCACCGGCCCCCGAGCGGGGGATAAACCACTACACTAAACCCGTTCGGAACCGAAACTGGTGCCAATGTCGATACCAAGGAAGGCCATCACATGAAAATTGTTACCACCTCCAATCTGGGTCTTGCCATATTGCTCGGCTGTACGCTGGGCATGGGGGTCGTTGGCTGGTATGGCAGCCAGCGGCTAGCCAATCTGCTCTCCTACGTATTGGGCGCCGCCTGGCAGACCGCCGACGGTGCCATGGAGGGCTCCATAGAGCTGGGCAACCAACAGCTACAGATTCAGAAGATGCAAAACGGAACCCTACTCAATCGCGCCGAACTCGATGCTGCCAAGGCGGCGACCGATGACGCGCTGGCCCGGGTCAGCCAGGGGCAGCTCATTGATGGTGCAGCCCTTGCCACCATGGAACAGCACAAGCAGGACTATCAACAGCAACAAGAGAAGCTGCTGGCGCTCTATCACGCCTATACAGAGGTGGATCAGGCCCTGCATCACAACGCCGATCTGATGGCTCGCCTCTCGACCCAGCTGGAGGTGATCGGCGATGGGGCGGTCGAGGCGCTGACCCAATCCCCCGACCAGACCATCAGCTGGAACAGCGGCCTCTCCACTCGCTGGGAAGCGGCCGACGGGGGTATGGAGTCCAACATAGGCTTTTTGCGCCAACTCTATGCGCTGGAGAAGATGCGCAGACAAGGAGTCACAGAGGCGATCCAAGCCGAGTTAAAAGAGGCGACCGATTTCTACCACGAAGCGGTCGACAGCATGCTCGGCACAGGGCTGTTCGATATCGAGGGAACCGGCGAATTTGCCGGCAAGACACTGTCGGCAGAGTATCGCGCCCTGTTGGCCCAGCATCAGCAACTGATGGGACAGTGGGTCGATGCGCTCGGCAGCTATCAGGCCCAGCAGTCCGCCTATGAGGTCAGTGCCGATGAGCTGCGACAACAGCTGGTTGCCATCGAGGAGAGCGGCGATGCCACCGTCGAGGATCAGGTGGCCCAGCTCAACGGCATCATCAGCCAGACCCGAACCCTGCTGCTGGGTGGCCTGTTACTGAGCCTGATCATGGTCACCCTCTGCGGCTTCTGGCTGACCCGCAAGCTGGTAACCCCGCTGCTGCAAGTAGACAAACGAATGCAGGATATCGCAGCCGGCGAGGGAGATCTCAACGCCCGCATCAACCTGCAACGGGATGACGAGATAGGTTCGCTGGCAAACAGCGTGGATCGTTTCATCGAGAAATTGCAGAAGATGATCAGCTCCACCATGGACAACAACCAGCACATCAGCGAACACGTTCACACCTCGGTCAACCGGGTGGAGGCAATCAGCCAGAGCAGCCGCCAGACCGCCGAACATGCGCTGGCCCTGCACCACGACAGTGAACAGATGGTGCAGGTCGCCACCGGTATCTCGGACAACTGCAGCATGGCGGCCCACAATGCCAATGAGGTGCGCCAGCTGACCACCGAGAGTAGCCAGTATGTCGCCTCCGCCAGCGCGGGCATGCAACGGGTGGTACAAGAGGTGAGCGAGTGTGCCATCGCCATCAACTCCCTCAAGGAGCAGGCGGGTCAGATTGGCCAGATCATCTCCACCATCAGCGGTATCTCGGAGCAGACCAACCTGCTGGCCCTCAATGCGGCCATCGAAGCGGCCCGCGCAGGGGAGATGGGGCGTGGCTTTGCGGTGGTTGCGGACGAGGTGCGCACCCTGGCCAATCGCACCGCGACATCAAGCGCCGAAATTAGCCAGGTGATCAGCAGTATCCAGCAGCAGACCGAGACCGCCTACCTGATGATGCAGCGCAACCTCAAGACGGTGGAGTCCGGCATGCAGGACTCCGAGAACACCAAGCAGATCCTGTTCAAGGTAGAAGGCGCCATCGACCAGCTGGCCGACATGGTGCAGCAGGTCGCCGTAGCCACAGGTCAACTGTCACACACCCTGAGCCACTCCTCTGACAAGGTCTCCGGTATCAGTCTGCAAGCCAGAACTGGCGAACAGGAGGCACAGGAGTGCCTGCAGCTCGCCTCCTCGCTCCATCAGGCCAGCCTGCTGCAGCAGCGCCTGCTCTCCCAGTTCAGAGTCTGAGCCCCTCCAATAGCAAAGATGCCACTCATGTGAGTGGCATCTTTTTGTTACCGTTCGCCCATTCCTGCCGCCTTAACTTCCTCAACGTCCTATGGCCAGTTGCATAGCCAGGCTCAGCATGATGATGCCAACCAGCAGATCGATCCCCTGCTGCACCCGGCCGCGGGCCAACCAGGGCGCCAGTGCCGCAGCCCCCAGCGCCAGCGAGTAGAACCACACCAGCGAGGCCAGCATGGCCCCCGCAGCAAAGGCCGGACGCAGGGACTCGCTCACCTGACTGCCAAGGGAGCCAAGCAGCATCAATGTATCGAGATAGACGTGAGGATTGAGCAGCGTAACTCCCAGCGTCATCGCCAGCACGCTTTTGGCGCCCATCTGCTGAGCAGACTCGGCAAGCCCCTCCCCTTTACCACGCCAGGCACTGAGCAGAGAACGGCCACCAAACCAGCCGAGAAACAGCACGCCCCCCCAGGTGAGCAGCGCCATGCCGAGGGGGCTGGTGGCCAGCACATTGGCCCCGCCAAATACGCCGATAGCAATCAGGGTGAGATCGCAGAAACTGCAGAGCGTGGCCGTCAGCAGATGGTGATTGCGATGGATGCCCCGACTCAGCACAAAGGCATTCTGGGCGCCGATGGGGATGATCATGGCCAGACCGATGGTGAAGCCTTGCAGTGTCGTTGCGAGCATCATGGAGAGTACCGTTCGAAATGATGAATGAGCGGCACTATAGCGATGGCGGTTCCTTCTTAGAAATTCATTGATTTACTGATTGATTCATTTTGCTAATAAAAACCGGCATACCCAGCCGCTGTTCCAGCCCTTGTCAATTACCGGATCTGACAATTGTGACCCTCAGAGTGCGGCAGGAGAATCTGTTGCGCCTGTGGGCTCAGCCTACTGCAGCAATCTGGGGAAGTTGGTAACCACAACTTGCTCCAGATTGGGCAGCAACAGCCCCGTACTAACCCCTTTGGCAATGGCCTGATAGCGGTTCATTGAGCCGGTTTTGCGGGTGACCTGATTGAGATGGTAATTGACCGTGCGCTCCGTGATCCCGAGGATGCAGGCGATCTCGCTAGAGGTCTTCCCTTCGCTGGCCCAGAACAGGCACTCGGTCTCGCGCTCGGTCAAGGGGTCTTTCCCCGCACTGTCCATCATGCTGAAACGCACCACCCGAATGGCCGCCTCGAAGATGTAATTGGACATCCAGGAGAGGATCGGCGAGGACTCCAGCAGCAGGTCGCTCGAGGCCCGCTCGGAGGTGATGAAGGAGAGAATACCGTTCTCCCCGGCTGCACCGTGCAGAGGGAAGGAGATGCCGTTACGCAACCCGAACTCGGCTGCCAACCCCATCACGTCCATGGTTCCCTCCTGCAGAAAACTGGCCCGCTCATCGAGGCGGTTCCAGTAAATGGGCAGCGTCTGCTTGCGTGCCAGCCGGATCACCGGATCGCACGCAAGCATGTTGTTTTCGGTATAGGCCTGCACCCAGGAATCGGGGCACTGGTTGAACAGCACCACCTTGGGCCTTTGCATCGACATCGGGATGATCAGGGCGAAGCGATAGTAGTCATAGCCCATCCCGAGCGTAAAGCGACCGATCAGTTCCGCCAGACGATTGCCGTCTGTCACCGAAGTGAAATGTTCGAGGTACTCAAGCAGTTGGTCTCTGTTCATATGAAAGCCCCCTTGGCCAGACATGTGATTATAACGGCGAATAGCAAGATAGAGGGTCCATAATGTTGGTTTTTAAAGGAAAATTGAGAGAACATCCACGAAACGAGGTGGAGAATGAACTCTATCGCTTTCGAAATCGCGTCTTTTCCGACCGGCTAGGCTGGGATGTCGAGTCTCATCGGGGCCTGGAGCGTGACAGCTTCGACACGCCAGACACCCATTGGGTTCTGATCGAGGACGAACAAGGGCTGTGTGGCTGTATTCGTCTACTCAACTGTGCCGATGCCTATATGCTGCCCACCATCTTCCCCACCGCCCTTGCCGGTGAAAGCGCGCCACGCACCCCCGATGTCTGGGAACTCACCCGTCTGGCTATCGATGCCCAGCGCGCACCGCGCATGAGCAATGGCGTCAGTGAACTCACTTGTGTCATCTTCCGCGAGGTCTATGCCTTCGCCCATGCCCAAGGGATCCGCGAGCTGGTCGCAGTCGTCAGCCTGCCGGTGGAGCGCATCTTCCGCCGACTTGGCCTGCCCATCGAGCGGCTCGGTCATCGTCAGGCGGTCGATCTGGGGGCGGTAAGGGGCGTTGGCATCCGCTTCCATCTGGATGAGCGCTTCGCGCAGGCGGTCTCGCAGCCACTTATCGGACACTATCAAACTGCCACTTATCGCTCGCATGAGTTAGCGGCCCAGATATAAAAAATCCCGGGAAAACAGGCCCGGGATAAACGTATCGCTGTATCGCTATGACCCCGCAGGGCTGCCCCCTGCGGTCTCTAGCAGTATGCCTTCCTTACAAGACAGACCACCACTGTCAGATATCACAGCGCAACGCCCCTTCCACCGCCCATTGTTGTCCCCTGCCGAGTGACGTAGAGTCAGCCCTTGGGCAACGGAAGGGAGAGAAGATGAAAGAGCTGGACTACAAACTGCTGCGGGCGCTGGATGCGGTACTGCAGGAACAGAACTTCGATCGGGCGGCCAAGTCGCTCCATATCACCCAGTCGGCAATCTCCCAGCGGATCAAGCAGCTGGAGCAACAGTTTGCCGAGCCGCTACTCATTCGCAGCCAACCGCTGCAGGCCACGCCACTCGGCCAAAAACTGCTGGCCCACTATCGGCAGGTACATCAGCTCGAGCTCGAACTGGCGGGGGAGCTGACCCCCGACCAGCCACAGGGGCCAATCCGGATCAGCATCGCCGTCAACGCCGACAGCCTGGCCACCTGGTTTCTGCCCGCCATTGCCCCCTTGTTGAAACAGCATCCCATCGAACTCAACCTGCTGGTCGATGACGAGAGCCGCACTCTCGACAAGGTCCGCGAGGGTCAGGCCTTTGGTGCGGTCAGCCTGCATCCCCAGCCGCTGGCGGGTTGCTGCGTCGACGAGCTCGGTGAGATGAACTACCTGCTCACCGCCAGCCCCGCCTTCGTAGCCCGCCACTTCCCTCACGGCCTGACCCGTGAGGCGCTGGCCAAGGCACCGGCGGTGGCGTTCGATCAGCGCGATGACATGCATGTGAGCTTTATGAGAGAACGCTTCGGGCTGGAGCCGGGCGGTTATCCCTGCCATACGGTCCACTCGTCAGAGGCCTTCGTCGCCATGGCAGAACAGGGGCTGGCCTACTGCCTGATCCCCGAATTGCAGATAAGAGGCCAGCTGGCTGGCGGGTCACTACTCAACCTCAGTCCCGACCACGTCCTGACGGAACGCCTCTACTGGCACCGCTGGGTACTGGAAAAAGGGGTTCACAAGCAGCTCTCCCTGCGACTCATTGACCACGCCAGATCGCAGCTGAAACCACGCTGAGCCGGCCATTCACCTTGGCTTTGCAGGGCTAAAAACGTATAGTGCTGGGCGATCCTTCATCAGGTCTCCACCCAGGTTTTCACTTCAGGTTCCTCACTTATGTTCCAAGACAATCCGCTGCTGGCCCAGCTCAAGCAACAAATCCGCGAAAACATCCCGAAGAAAGAGGGTGTGATCCGCGCCTCGGACCGGGGCTTCGGCTTTCTGGAAGTCGATGAGAAGACCAGCTATTTCGTGCCGCCTCCCTACATGAAGAAGGTGATGCACGGTGACCGGGTGACCGCCCTGATCCGCACCGAAAAAGAGAAGGAAGTGGCCGAGCCGGATACCCTGCTGGAGCAGTCCGTCACCCGCTTCGTGGCTCGGGTCAAGATGTTCCGCGACCGCCTCAACGTGGTCGCCGACCACCCGCTGATCAAGGATGCCATCAAGGCCCGCGTCAAGAAGGGTCTGGATGAGAAAGAGTTCAAGGAAGGTGACTGGGTGGTAGCTACCCTCAAGCGCCATGCGCTGGTCGACGGCAACTTCTCTGCCGAGATCATCCAGAAGATCGCCGCCCAGGAAGATCACAATGTGCCCTGGTGGGTGGTGCTGGCGCGCCACAATCTGGCCCAGGTCGAGCCGGCTGATTTGCCGGAGTGGAAGGTCATCGAAGAGGAAGAGCTGCCCCGTCGTGACCTGACCAAGGTGCCCTTCTTCACCATCGATGGTGCCAAGACCAAGGACATGGACGATGCGCTGGCCATCACCAAGCTGGACAACGGCTGGGAGTTGCTGGTTGCCATCGCCGACCCGACCGCCTATGTGGCCGAAGGGAGCGAGCTGGACAAAGAGGCCGCCCAGCGCGCCTTTACCGTCTACATGCCGGGCCGCAACGTGCCGATGATCCCGCGCACCCTCTCCGACGAGCTCTGCTCCCTGAAAGAGGGTGAGGAGCGCAACACCCTGTGCGCCCGTCTGCTGATCGCCGAAGATGGTCTGCTGCTGGAGGAGACCGAGTTCTTCGCTGCCCGCATCTGTTCCCACGCCCGTCTCAACTACGACGACGTCTCCGACTGGGCCGAGCATGGCAAAGAGCTGTCCATCGACGCAGGCGTACTGGCCCAGCTGCCGCTGATGAAGGCAATGACCGAGGCGCGCATCGCGTGGCGAACCGAGCATGCGCTGGTATTCCCGGATCGTCCCGACTACGACTTCGAGCTGGGCGAGAATGGCGAAGTGCTGGCCATCCACGTCGAGCCGCGCCGCATCGCCAACCGCATGGTGGAAGAGTCGATGATCGCCGCCAACATCTGTGCCGGTCGCGTGCTGGGCAAGAGCGTCGGTTACGGCATCTTCAACGTTCACACCGGCTTTGACGAAGAGTCCCTCGACGGCGCCATCGACCTGCTGAAGAGTGCCGAAGCCCCGTTCGAGCGCGACGAGATCGCCAGCCTCTCCGGCTTCTGCGCCCTGCGCCGCTGGATCGACAACCTCGACACCCGCTGGCTGGATGGCAAGATCCGCCGCTTCCAGAGCTATGCGCTGATGTCCTCCGAACCGGGCGCCCATTACGGTCTGGGTCTGGATGCTTACGCCACCTGGACCTCCCCGATCCGTAAATACGGCGACATGGTCAACCATCGTCTGCTCAAAGCCGTCATCGCCGGCAAGACCCCGGGTGAGCGCCCGAGTCAGGAGCTCACCGAGCATCTGACCGCCTGCCGCCGCCTGCACCGCATGGTGGAGCGTGACATCGGCGACTGGCTCTATGTTCGCTACCTGAAAGCCGCGGCAGGCACCGATCAGGTATTCAACGCCGAGATCATCGACGTGATGCGTGCCGGTCTCAAGCTGCGTCTGCAGGAGAACGGCGCAGTGGTCTTCATGCCTGCCCGTCACATCCTCGACAACAAGGATCGACTGGAGTGCAACTGGGACAACGGCCGCGTCTATCTGGACAAGACCGAGGTGGTCTACGAACTCGGCCAAATCATCGAGGTGAAGCTGACCGAAGCGGTGGAAGAGACCCGCTCTCTTATCGCCAAACCGGCGGTAGATCTGGTACCAGGCCCGGCACCAGAAGCCCCGGCGGCCGAGAGTGCGCCAGCCGATAGCAGTGAAACACCCGCTGAGGCAGCCCCCAAGGCAGAATAAGCCGCGCAGAATCATCTGATCTGCCCGAGAGCCCGCCATCGTGCGGGCTTTTTTTGCCCGGCATCCCGCCCTACAAGCTGCCATATATACCGTCATGGCACACAGTTCTAGCCACGATTGGCAGAGAACGCAGTGAATATCTCCACAAGAATAGCTTAAAGCAACCATTATGTGCGCCACCTCTCCTTTCTGACATATTAATCAAGGAGAAATATGTCTATACTCGCTTGGGTACAATCCAAGGGATATTGGTATGCAGGAATGGGACCCGGAACACTTCACCAACTTTGCTCAGTTATGCGAAGTGAGCCTCGCCACCATCCGTGAAAAGACCGATGCCGAACGCCTCTACCTCTGGCTAAAAGCCCCCGAACCGCAGCTCTACAGCTTTCAGCTCGATCACGGGCTGACCACGCTTGATCTCGCCCATCTAGGTCAACTGACCCTGCCCCACCACCTGATCGACAAGGCGATGGAGAAGGGACAACTGGTGATCGAACAACTCCAGCCTCCGCCGGATCCCGGCGAAAATGTGGAGCCCGCCCAGCCGCAGTTACGCGCCTGTTTCCCTCTCAAGCGTCACATGAAACTGGAAGGGGTCATCTATCTGGAGACCCGCCGCCGCATCGACCGCCTCTCCTCCCACCAGCGTCAGGGCATCCAGCTCCTTATCCACTATCTGACTGCCGAGCTCAGCAATCACCTGCTCTCCAGCCAGGTCAATCAGGAGCGGGACCAGCGGCTCCATACCCAGACCGATCTGGTACAGAGTCAGGCACTGCAAGGCGCCTTCCTCACCATGTTGCAGGCGCTGCACATGGTCAGCGTCGCCCTCTCCCGCAGTCGAAGCGAGAACGATCTGCTGCGGGATGCCGTGCTGCTGGCCCGCAAGGAGCTGCAGTTCGATCGGGTTGCCATCTTCCTGATCGAACCCGATGGCAAGACCATGCGCGGCACCTGGGGCACCAGCGAAGAGGGCGAGCTGATGGATGAACACAACTTCATCAGTCCCATTCCGGATCACCCCACGGTGCAAGAGGCGCTCAGGCGCAAGGATTACGTGCTGGTGATGGAAGATACCCCTCTCTACTACGAGAAGCAGCAGGTGGGCCGTGGCTGGAACGCCATGGTATCGCTGTGGGATGGCACCACCCCCATCGGCTGGATCGCCGCCGACAACCTGCTCTGGCACCGTCCGCTCAAGGCCTATCAGAGCGAGATCTTCAAACAGTACGCCGCCATTCTGTCACAACTGCTGATCCGCCAGCGTACTCAGGAGCAGCTGGAAACCCTCAACCGCCAGCTGGAGGCCCGGGTCGCCGAGCGCACCATGCAGCTGGCCGAGACCAACCGTGCGCTGGAGGAGGCCAATCACCGCCTCTCCCTGCTGTCGCTGGAAGATCCCCTCACCGGCATCGCCAACCGGCGCCAGTGGGACATCACCATGCAGCGGGAGTGGGAGTGGGCACGACGCACCCAGAACCTGCTGGCGGTATTGATGATCGACGTCGACGAGTTCAAGGCCTACAACGACCACTTCGGCCATGCCAAGGGGGATCTCTGCCTGCAACAGGTGGCCCATGTGCTGCGGGATGCAGAGCGACGCTGCACCAATCTGGTCGCCCGTTACGGCGGGGAGGAGTTCGTCATTCTGCTCTGCGCCCCCCAACCCGGTGAGGCCGAACAGCTGGCCGGACGGATACACGATGGTCTTGCCCGCTTGAAAATGCCCCATCCCGCCTCGCGGGTTGCTGATTTCATTACGGTTAGCATAGGCTTTAGCTATCTGGTTCCCTCCCAGGACGGAGCATGGCAGACCCTGACTGAACAGGCTGACCAGGCGCTCTACCACGCCAAGTCACAAGGGAGGGCCCGCACTCTGGCCTATCGGTGATCCCATGCTGTTGCGTCGCTACCCTATCTTCAATCGTCGCCTGGCTCTGGTGGCCTACGGCATCGACTATCAGCTAAGCTCACCGGCCGAATGGCCTTCACTGGCGCAACATTGCCGCCTGCTGGCGCAGGGGCGTCAATATCTGGTGCCCTTCACCCACGAACAGCTCGATGAACAGCGTCCCCTGCTGCTGGATCAGGACGCGATCCCGCTGGTTGAAGCCTCCAGCGAACGCCAGCCCAACTCGTTCCCGGTGCTGGAGCAGTGGCGCGACAGTCGGCGCAGACTGGCGGTGCACGGCGCCAACCGGGATCCACGCTGGCTCGGTGCCAGCCGCCTGCTGGTGTACTGGATGGGAGAAGAGGGGATCTGCCAGCCCACCGAGCACAAGCGGATGGCGCTGAACATCGAAGCCTGGGCGGATTTTCTCCCGCTGCGGGAGGCGGGGGTCGACTTCTTTGCCGGCGGCTTTCTCGCCCGTCCCGAGCTGGTTAATCAGCGGGCCAACCAGCCCGATATGGCGCTGGTGCAGCAGATCCTCCAGCTCATCTGCCACGAAGAGTTCTCCTTCGCCCAGGTAGCCCGCCTGCTGGAGCAGGATGCCTGGCTGCCCGGCCTGCTGCTCACCTACGTCAACGCCCCCGGCTTCGATCATGCCGCCCCCATCACCTCGGTGCCCCGCGCCCTCTCCTATCTGGGGGAGCAGGAGATCCGCAAGTTCGTACTGATCAACGGTCTGGCCCGGGTGAGCCAGCACATGCCGGAGGCCTGCACCCGCATGGCCATCGCCCGCGGCCGCTTCTGCGAGTTGATTGCCCTCACCGCCCTCGGTAAAGCGGAGGCAAGCTGGGCTTTTCTGGTGGGACTGGTGCTCGATGGTTCCCTGCTGTCGGAACCGCTGATGGCCCACCTGCCCAAGAGCGTGCAGCGCGCCATCGAACTGCATGAAGGGCCACTATTTCATCTGTTTCAGCTGGTCAGCACCTATGAACAGGGCAACTGGGCTCTGCTGGAACAGCTTGCCCCCAAATATCAGCTCGATCCGGCCCAGCTCACCCCCGTCTATTTTCAGTCACAAATGTGGGGGCAAGCGTTTCTCACCAGCTAGGTGATGGCGAGGCGGAGAGCCACTGGCTAGAATGGGCTCCCTTTTTTCAGAGACTGACCCGCACCATGACGCTTTCCGGATTCCAAGGCCTGGTCTTTGACCTTGATGGCACCCTGGTCGACTCCATGCCGCTGCACCTCGCCGCCTGGGAACATACCGCACGTGAGTTTGGCTTTCGCTTCGATGCCGACTGGTTCTATGAACTGGGTGGCATGCCGAGCCGCAAGATAGCCCTGCTGGTGGCACAGGAGCAGCAGATCCCCCTCGATCCGCTCGAAGTCACCCGCTGCAAGACCGCCCACTATGTGGCCAACCTGCACAAGGCGACCGTCTTTCCGGCCATGCAGGCGCTGGTCGAGCGCTATCATGGCGTCATCCCGATGGGGATCGGCACCGGCTCGCCTCGCGTAAACGCCGAGGCAGTGCTGCGCAACACCGGGCTGGATCGCTACTTCTCCGTGGTGGTCACCGCAGACGATGTAGAGTTGCACAAGCCCAATCCGGACACCTTCCTGCTGGTCGCCAGCAAGCTGGGGGTCGCTCCATCAGGCTGTCTGGTGTTTGAAGATACCGGTATCGGGGTACAGGCCGGAGAAGCGGCGGGTATGCAGACCTGCATGGTCAAAGAAGGCAAACCGGTCGGCATAACGGCGTAGTGCGGAAAAAATATCGCCCTGCAAGGGGCGATAACCGGAACCGGCTCTCATACGGGACATGAATGAAAATGAGAGCAGGTTCCGTCAGCCGCTGACGCAGGGCGCGTCAACGAGGAGTGCGGGGCAGACGATTACTCGTTGTTGCCGCCGCCCTGATTGTCGTCATAACGACCCGGCGCACCGTGGGGGCGCGGCGCCATGGAGACACGCGGCTTGCGAGCACGCTGGATGTTCACCTGCGGACGGCCGGTGTGCATGGCGATGGTGGAGATCTTGGCCTTGTAGACCAGCTGCTGGTTACCATGAGCATCGGTCAGCAGCACGCTGTACTGGTCGAACCCGCTGATGGTGCCTTCCAGCTTGATGCCGCTCACCAGAAAAATAGCAACCTGACTGCGGTTCTTGCGCAACCAGTTGAGGGCAGAATCTTGCCCGTTCCCGAGGGAGAAGGCTTGCTCAATCGTGGAGTAGCTGGGGGATTCAGTTGTCATAAATTATTGTCCCGCGGAAAAAAAGTGGCGTTTGATTGTGCTAAATGGGCACTGGCTTGTCAAAGTCATTCTCACTCCCGCCAGCAATAGCGGCCTCCGGGGGCTGGTCGCTGACCGGCACAACTGCGATAATCGCCAGCTCTGGCTCTACCACGGGCCTTATCTGGGGTTTTATCTTGCATCCGGTTTCACACCAACACCACACCACCTATGTCCATGATGCCACTGCCTGCGAAGAGTGTGACCTGCTGATACCGGCCACACCGCTCGAGGTGGGACAGGCCAGTTGCTGCCCCCGTTGCGGACACACCTTGAGTCGCCACCTGCCAAAGCAGGAGTTGCTGCCGATCTCCTACGGGTTCGCGGCACTCATAATGTTCGTGCTCGCCAATGCCTTTACCTTTATGTCCTTCTCGGCCAAAGGGGTGGGCCAGGAGATGACCTTTTTGCAGAGCATCACCACCCTGGTGGATGAGGGCTATCTGTTTCTCGGCGCGGTACTGAGCCTGACCCTGATCGGCCTGCCGCTGGTTTATATGGGCTCCATCATGCTGGTGCTGTGGCGGATCGATAAAGATCTGCACAGCAATGCCCTGCGCTCCCTCGGCCGTCTGCTCTGCCGGATCAAACCCTGGCTGATGGTGGATGTCTTTCTGGTGGGGGTGCTCATCTCGCTGGTCAAGCTGATGGGGATGGCCGACATCAAGATGGGGCTGTCATTCTGGGCTTTCGTCGGTTACACCGTGCTGCTCATCAAGATGATCTCCTCACTGGATCAGATGTGGCTGTGGCAGCGGCTGTTCGGCCCGACCGAGGCGCGGGATATCGACCCGGAAGCGGGCGCGCTGGAATCAGGTCTGGTGGGCTGCCATATCTGTGGCGCTCTGAGCGAGGTGGGCAGCCACAGCTGCTCCCGCTGCGGCGGCAAGCTGCATGCCCGCAAGCCGGGCGGCCTGAACCGCACCTGGGCGCTGCTGTTTACCTCCGCCATTCTCTACATTCCGGCCAACGTCTATCCCATCATGGATACGGTGTTTCTCGGTGATGACAGCCCCTCCACCATCCTCGGCGGTGTGGTGCTGCTCTGGGCCATGGGCTCCTACCCCATAGCGGCGGTGATCTTTTTCGCCAGCGTGGTGGTGCCGCTGGTGAAAATACTGGCGCTATTCTGGCTTTGCTATATGGTGCAGCGCGGCAATGTCACCTCCCCCCTCGGCAAGCTCAAACTCTATCGCATGACCGAATTTGTCGGACGCTGGTCGATGATCGACGTCTTCGTGGTGGCCATTCTGGCGGGCCTGATCCGGCTCGACAATCTGATGACCATCTATCCCGGCCCTGCGGCCGTCGCATTTGCAGGTGTGGTGCTGATCACTATGGTCGCCGCCATGAGTTTCGACTCCCGCCTGATCTGGGATTTACAACAAGGAGAACGCGAACGTGAGTGAGCGTAAAAAAAGGTGGAAACCGGGCTCTGACTTTCTGAGCTCTGCCGCCGCAATCTGGATGGTGCCCCTGCTGGCGCTGTTCATCGGTCTCTGGATGCTGTTCCAGCACTGGTACTCCCAGGGCCCCAGTTTCACCCTGACAGTCGCCACTGCCGAGGGCATAGTCGCCGGCAAGACGGTGATCCGCTCCCGCGAAGTGGACGTCGGCCGTATCGAGGCCGTCGAGCTGAGTGATGACTACAGCCATGCCGTGCTGAAAGGACGGCTGACCAATGCCGCCTCCGGCATGCTGCGCGGTGACAGCCAGTTCTGGGTGGTCAAGCCCAGAGTGGGCCGTGAAGGGGTATCGGGTCTGAGCACCCTGCTCTCCGGCGCCTATATCGAGCTCGCCCCCGGCAAGAAAGGTCGGGCGCGGGATGAATACGCCATGCTCGACAAACCGCCGCTCGCCTCCCTCGATGCCAAGGGGCTGCGTCTCACCCTCAGCAGCCGCGACACCCGCGCGCTGGGGGAAGGCTCCCCCATCAACTATCAGGGCTTCACCATAGGTCAGGTGGAAGAGGCGAAGTTCCTGCCGGAAAAGAGCGAGATGCAGTATCAAATCTTCATCCACGCCCCCTATGACATTCTGGTGAGCAGCAACTCCCGCTTCTGGATGACCCCGGGCTTCGAGGTCTCCATGAGCAGCGAGGGGATGAAGGTGAAGATGGATTCGCTGGAGAGCCTGATCGATGGCGGCATCACCATGGGTCTGCCACCCGGCTGGGCGCCTGGCGAACCGGTCAAACAGATGGAAGGGTTCACCCTGTTCCAGGATGAGGCGAGCGTGCTGGCCGGTAGTCTGGATCAGTTCATCGACTACGTCTTCCTGTTCGATGACAACGTGGGTGGCCTGCACCCGGGCGCGGCGGTGCAGTATCGCGGCATTCGGGTCGGTACCGTCATCTCCGCCCCCTACCTCATCGAGGACAAGGGCGTGCAGATCTTCAAGAGCCGCCAGATCCCGGTGCTGGCCCGCATCGAGGTACAGCGCCTCTCCCACCGCTATGCCAAGGCGGAGAAGGATCAGTGGCGTGCCCTGTTCGGCAAGCAGTTCAAGGAGGGGTTGCGCGCCAGCCTCAAGACCTCGAGCCTGCTGACCGGCGGCAAGATCATCGATCTCAACTTCTATCCGGACGCGCCACGTTTCGAACAGGCCAAGCTGGCCGGTTATCAGGTCTTCCCCACCGTGCAGGGCGGGCTGGATCAGATTGAGCGCAAGGTGAACCTCATCCTCGACAAGTTTGTCGACATGGACATGGCAACCACCCTGACCAAGGTCAACGGGTCACTGACTACCCTGGATGGCACCCTGAAGAACATCAGTGCAGTCAGCGCCAACCTGAACAAGCTCACCGCCAAGGATTCTACCCAGCAGCTGCCCGCCTCGCTCAACGAGAGCCTCAAGCAGTTGCAGGAGACCTTGCAGGCCTATGATGCCCAGTCGCAGACCAATCAGGACCTGCGTCAGTCGGTGCAGACCCTCAATCAGTTGATGCGCGAACTGCAGCCGCTGGTGCACTCCCTCAACGAGCAGCCCAGCTCGCTGATCTTCGATCGCGCGCATCCATCGGACCCTGAGCCCAAGCGAGGCAAACAATGAAAAAAGAGATCCTGACGCTGGCCCTGCTGGGCCTGCTGGCGGGTTGCAGCAGCCAGCCAAGCCTGCACTACTACTCGCTCGATGCCGACAGCCAGCAACCCGTGACGGCCCCGGCCCAACCGCAGCACCAGCTGGTGCTGCGCCCGGTGGCGCTGGCCAGCCAGCTCGATCGGATCAGCCTGGTCTATCAGCTGGAAGGGCAAGAGCTGCACTTCACCGAGTACCATCGCTGGGCCGGTGCGCTGGACGATCAACTCAACCAGCTCACCCTCAATGGCCTCTCCACCCGCCTGCCGGGCTGGGTGGTGCGGCAGGATGGCGCCCGCAAGGGGCCGGTGCTGACCATTCTGGTGGAGCGCTTTCAGGGCCGTCATGACGGCAGCGCCGTGCTGAGCGGCCGCTGGCGCCTGCTGGCGGAAGATGGCACCGTGCTGCGCGATGCCCCCTTCCGTCAGGAGCGGGTGCTGCCGGCCGATGGCTACAACGCGCTGGTGAACGAACTGGGTCAGGGCTGGCAACAGTTGCTCGACCAAATTGCCGCCGAGGTGCGCCAGAACGCCAGCTAATCGCCCATCCGCCGATTGCAGAGATAAAAAAACGACGCCAGCTGGCGTCGTTTTTTATGGACAAGAGTCGGGGGCGACTTATGCCTTGGCAGGCAGGCTCAGGCGGGCAACCGCTTCCACATGCATGGAGTGCGGGAACATATCGACCGGTTGCACCTCATCCAGCACGAAGCCCTGCTTGACCAGCCAGGCGAGATCGCGGGCCAAGGTCTGCGGGTTGCAGGAGACATAGACCAGACGACGGGGCGCCATGGCGACCAGGGTCTGCAGCACCGCCTTGTCACAGCCTTTGCGCGGCGGATCCATTACCACCACGTCAGCGGTCACGCCCTGGGCGTGCAATTCGGGCATCAGCTGCTCCGCCTTGCCGACGTGGAATTCGGTGTGCTCGATGCCGTTGAGGGCTGCGTTGCGACGGGCATCGCTGATGGCGCTCTCCACCGACTCGATCCCCACCACCTTGGCGGCCTTGCCAGCCAGGAACAGGGAGATGGTGCCGATACCACAATAGATGTCGAACACTGTCTCGTTACCGGTCAGCTCGGCATACTCGAGGGCGCTGGAGTAGAGCACATCGGTCTGGGTCGGGTTGTTCTGGAAGAAGGAGAGCGGCGAGATCTCGAACTCGAGTTCGTGGATCTTGTCGCGGATCACCCCTTCGCCGAGCAGCACCCGGTTGGTGGCGCCCAGAATGCGGTTGGTGCGCTCATCGTTGATGTTCTGCACCAGGGTAGTGATAGGCAGATCGCTTAAGCTCGCCAGCAGCTCGGCTTCGAACGGCAGCTCCTCGCCCAGGGTCACCAGCACCACCATCAGTTCGCCGCTCTTGAAGCCCTTGCGGGTCATCAGGTTACGCACGCAGCCGCTGTGGTTTACTTCGTCATAGGCGGCGATGTCGTGCGCGCGCATCCAGTTGCGCACCCGGGCGTTGAGCTCGACGTGCAGCGGATCCTGCACCGCACAGTCATCAGCGGTGATGAGATCGTGGGAGTGCTTGCGATAAAAACCGATCTCGGCACCGGCGTCACAGCCACGCACCGCATATTGCGCCTTGTTGCGATAGGCGAACGGGCTTTCCATGCCAAGGATATCCTTGACCAGCGTGTCACCCAGCCCGACCTGCTCCAGTGCGCTCTGCACCAGTGCCTGCTTGAGCTTGAGCTGGGCCGGATAGGCCAGCGGACGTACCTGACAGCCACCACACTCGGTGTTGGGGCAGAAATCGGCAACCCGATCGGCGGAGGGCTGGAGCAGCTCGGCAACCTTGCCGTGCAGATAGTTCGGCTTGACCTCGGTCAGCTCCACCAGCGCCTGCTCACCGGGCAGCAGACCTTCGACAAACAGGGGGCGATCGAACAGGCGTCCTTTGCCATCTCCTTTGTCGGTCAGTTCCAGGATCTCGATCTGGTGTTGATGTCCCACTAACGGCATGAGCGGCTCCAAAAGTACTAAAAATGGGGGGTGATGAACGCGGCAAAACCATGCCCATCGAGAAAAGGTGGCAGAGTTTAGCGGAGATCCGGCCAAATTGCAGGCATAAAAAGCCTGCTTGTTGCAATGGTCATTACCCCAGGCTATCTGACGGGCGTGGCCACCTTTCGGGTTGCGGCAAATTTAGCCCTTGGGCCGCAACGCCCAGCCTGTTAAAATTCCGCCCTTGAAATTATCCTGGGCCCCGCGCCCGTTCTAGCTAAGGTCTACCGCGATGCGTACCAGCCAATATCTGCTTTCCACTCTCAAGGAAACCCCCTCCGACGCTGAAGTTGTCAGCCACCAGCTGATGCTGCGCGCCGGGATGATCCGTAAACTGGCCTCCGGCATGTATGCTTGGTTGCCAACCGGTCTGCGGGTACTGAAGAAAATCGAGAACATTGTTCGCGAAGAGATGAACAATGCTGGTGCCGTCGAAGTCTCCATGCCGGTGGTACAACCCGCCGAGCTGTGGCAGGAGTCAGGCCGCTGGGATGACTACGGTCCCGAGCTGTGCCGTCTGACCGACCGTCACAACCGTCCCTTCGTGCTGGGCCCGACCCACGAAGAGGTGATCACTGCGCTGGTACGTTACGAAGTGAACAGCTACAAGCAGCTACCACTCAACCTCTACCAGATCCAGACCAAGTTCCGCGACGAAGTGCGCCCCCGTTTCGGCGTGATGCGTGGCCGCGAATTCCTGATGAAGGATGCCTACTCCTTCCACATCGACAAAGAGTCTCTGGTCGATACCTACGAGAAGATGCACGCCGCCTACTGCAAGGCGTTCACCCGCATGGGTCTGAACTTCCGTCCGGTGCAGGCCGATACCGGCTCCATCGGTGGTACCGGTTCCCACGAATTCCAGGTGCTGGCCGAGAGCGGTGAAGACTTGATCGCCTTCTCCGACAGCTCCGATTACGCCGCCAACATCGAGATGGCCGAAGCACTGGCACCGGCTGGTGAGCGCCCTGCCGCCACCGCAGCCCTGACCAAGGTTGCCACCCCGAATGTTCACACCATCGACGAAGTGGCTGCCTTCCTGAACGTGGCACCGACCGCCATCGCCAAAACCCTGCTGGTACTGGCAGAGGAAGATGAGCACGGCAAGCAGGCCGTTATTGCGCTGGTACTGCGTGGCGACCACGAGCTGAACGAAATCAAGGCAGAGAAACTGGCTGGCGTGGCTAACCCGCTGACCTTCGCCAACGACGAGCAGATCAAAGCTGCCGCCGGTTGCGACGCAGGCTCCATCGGCCCGGTCGGCTTTGCCGGTCGCATCATCGTCGATCGCAGCGCTGCCCATCTGGCGGACTTCGTCTGCGGCGCCAACGAAACCGGCTTCCACCTGACCGGTGCCAACTGGGATCGCGACATCACCGCTTACGAAGTTGCCGACCTGCGCAACGTGGTGGAAGGCGACCCGAGCCCGTGCGGCCAGGGCAAGCTGCTGCTCAAGCGCGGTATCGAAGTGGGCCACATCTTCCAGCTGGGTACCAAGTACTCCGAAGCAATGAAGGCAAGCGTGCTGAACGAAGCTGGCAAGTCCGTCACCATGGAGATGGGTTGCTACGGTATCGGGGTTTCCCGTCTGGTGGCCGCCGCCATCGAGCAGAACAACGACCAGTACGGCATCATCTGGCCGGACGCCATCGCTCCGTTCGAAGTGGCCATCGTGCCGATGAACATGCACAAATCCGAGCGCGTAGCCGAGCAGGCACAGCAGTTCTACGCCGAGCTGAAAGCGGCCGGTGTGGACGTGCTGTTCGACGACCGTAAAGAGCGCCCGGGCGTGATGTTCGCCGACATGGAGCTGCTGGGCATCCCGCACGCCATCGTCATCGGCGATCGCGGCATGGATAACGGCGTGGTCGAGTACAAGTGCCGCCGCACCGGCGAGAAGCAGGAAGTGGCCATCAGCGATATCGTCGCCATGATCAAGGCCAAGCTGGGCCGCTAAGCCCACCCTCTTCCCGATATAAAAAAGCGCGCCCAATGGCGCGCTTTTTGTTTGTCTTCTCTTCTAAAGCAAAGAGGATTGCCGCAAGGAGCCTACTCGTTGCGACCGATAAAGAGATCGGTCACGTGGCAGCTGCTTCTGGCTTCCAGTGCGTCGAGCATATAGGCCGCCGCATCTTCCGGAGTCATGAAGCCACTCGGGTCCACGTGATCCGAGTTGTCCCAGAATTCGCTGCGGATCCCGCTCGGGTAGAGGTTGACCAGCCGCAGTGGCGAGCCTTTCAGCTCGGCGCGCAAGGATTCGAGAAAGCCGCGCATCCCCCATTTGGAGGCGCAGTAGAGGCTCTCGTTGGCCTTGCCCACCTGCGCGGCGGAGGAGAGCACATTGGCCAGCACTCCACCCTTGTCGCCGATAAGCCGCACCGTCTGCTGGGCCACCAGAATGGTGGAGATAAGGTTGCTCTCCACCACCCGGCGGATCTGCTCGGCAGTATAGACACCGACCGGGCCAAACTCACCCACCCCGGCGCAGTGGATCACCATGTCGGGCTGCCCGCCCCACTCCACCGCAGCGGCGAAGGCAACGTCGACCTCTTCATGGTGCGCCAGATCGGCGGCGATGCCGATTACCGCGCTGCCGAGCAGTTGCTCCTGCTCCTGCAGTCGCTGATAACGGCGCCCCATCATGGAGACCTTATGGCCCCGCTCAACCAGACCTATGGTCAGCGCCCGGCCAAGACCGGAACCGGCACCTGTCACTATGATGTGGCCCATTATCGCTCCTCGTCGTCAGTTGACGGTCAGATTAGAAAGTGAATTCATCGCCCATGAACCATCCATCGACAGAACGCTCTGATAGATGTTGGCGAAGAATTTCACCCCCGTTGTCAGACAACGTCAGATTAGAAAGTGAATTCGCCGCCCATGAACCAGCCATCGATACGCTGGTCAACGTTGTCGAAGTCGACCTTGGCTTCACGCCAGCCGGCACGCAGCTTGATCGGCATGGAGGAGAACTTGTAGGAACCACCCAGACGGTAGTCATAGTTGTCCGCATCGTGAGTGCGCAGATCGCCGAAGAAGGCGATGCCGGTGCCCGGGATCTTCACTTCGCTGCCGGCATAGGCCATCAGGGTATCTTCGTCATAACCCTTGCGACCGAAGTAGACCTGCTCGCCATCGTAGTGACGGCCGGTCATACCCAGATCGATCTTGAACAGATCGTTGTTGAACAGACGGTAGTAGAGGCTCAGATCGTAGGCGGTCAGATCGTTTTTGAAGTTACCGCCGGAGGTGCTGAAATCGGAGACTTCAAACTTGGCGTTCGGCAGGAAGATGATGCCGTGTTCCAGTTGCAGATAGCCGTTCCAGTTGTAGCTGTCGTCATAGCTGCCATCAGCACTGGTGCCATAAGCCTGACCACTGCCCTTGGCGGCCCATACGTCGGCACCGGCGGCAAAACGCCAGTCGTCAGCGGCCATGGCACTCTGGCTGCACAGAGCCAGCACAAAACCGGCAATCAGCGTCTTTTTCATTACGTCACTTCCTCTTGCATACATGGAAAAGAGCACTATTTTACTCGGTGCAGCCAAAATACCCAGCGTCAATCCTGAACAAACGACGACAAATGTCAGTGCTTCATATGCTTCATCTCGGCCATCGGCTCAATCGGCTTCACCGGCAGTGACAGATCCAGCTTCTGACCATCGTCCATGGTGAGGGTGAGCGGGAAAGGGGTCTGCTCGGAGAGCGTGCCCACCTCGAACAGCATGATGTGCAGGCTGCCCGGTTTCAGCACCGCTTCGCCCCTGGCCGGGATCTCGATGTTCTCGACCTGACGCATCTTCATCACACCATTTTCGTGCAGGTGAGTGTGCAGCTCGGCACGCCCGGCAGCAGCAGAAGCCGCAGCCACCAGCTTGACCGGCTGGTCGGCGTCATTCTTCAGCACCATAAAGGCGGCAGTGTTGGGGGAGCCCGGTGGCAACAGGCGCACATAGCCGTCGACAGCCTCGACCTTAGCCAGTGCAGGCGCCGTCATACCCAGAACCAGCAGAGAATAAAACGCACGTTTAAACATGGTTGAAATCCTTTTATGATGTTGTTAAACGGCGCCAAGGTTACCCCAGCAGCAACCTTTTTTGCACCTTTCAATAACAAGGATTTAGACATGGCCCCCATTCTCATTGCCGAGCAGCAGGATGGCTTGCTCACCCTGACCCTCAACCGCCCCGACAAGCGCAACGCCCTCAACACCGAGCTCTATAAGCAACTGGTGGCAGCGCTGCGAGAGGCGGCAGCCGATGAGGAGGTGCATGTCCTGCTGTTGCAGGGGCAGCAAGATTGCTTTACCGCGGGCAATGATCTGGCCGACTTTATGGGCAAGAGCTCGCTGGAGCCCGACGATCCCATACTGCAGCTCCTCCACACCCTGGCCGACTTCCCCAAACCCGTGATCGCCGCCGTTGCAGGCCCGGCGGTGGGGATTGGCACCACCATTCTGCTGCATTGCGATCTGGTCTATCTGGCGGATAACGCCCGCTTGCAGCTTCCTTTCGTCGAGCTGGGGCTGGTGCCGGAGTTCGCCTCCAGCCTGCTGCTGCCACGTCTGGTGGGGCACCTCAAGGCGGCCGAGCTGTTGCTGCTGGCCGAGGCGATGGATGCCGAAGAGGCGCTGCGATTGGGGCTGGCCAACAAGGTGGTAGCGGCCGATGGATTGCTCTCCTTTGCCCGCGAGCAGGGACTGAAGCTGGCGGCCAAACCGCCCAGAGCGCTGCAAAAGAGCAAGGCGCTGCTGAAACAGGAGCTTAAACAGGCGGTGCACTTTGTCATCGATCTGGAGGCGCGCGCCTTCGCTCAGGCACTGCAGGGGGAAGAGGCGCAACAGCGCATCGCCCAGAAACTCAAACGGCGGAGCTGAGCTGCCGCTCAATGCCTGTCAGTTGAGGCGAAAACGGCCGATCAGCTCGCAGCCCTGCACCTTGTCCTGTAGCTGGATCAGCCGGGCAATTTCCGGATTGGGGTGGCGCTTGAGAAAGGCGAGCAGGGCGCCGCGACAGCAACCCAGCTCGCTGATCAGTGCCTCGCACTCCCGATTGGGGCACTGCGGCACCAGCGCCGTTACCAGCTCGGAGGCAAGCTTCAGGTAGCGCAGCTCGTAAGTCGGCTCATCCATCGCCCGCCAGAAGTCAGCCAGCCGGTGGCAGGTGGCGACTCGCATGGTGGCCAGTTCGGTCAACTCGACCTGAGTCATCTCGTAAACATCCCCCAGCGCCTGCTGATAAAAGCAGATCGCCGCCCCCAGCGAACCGGCCTGCCAGGCACGCTCCGCCTCCAGCATGTATCGTTGCCAACTTTGCGGTGTCATTTCGCTCTCCCGAGTCCGTCATGGTGGGAGTGTTATCATGGCTAATTGAGAATAAATATCAACCAGAGGGTTAGTGCAGGATCTCTGCGCAACCTTGGCAAACCCAGCGCCCGACCTTATGATCGCGCCCTTCCCTCTTCTTTGGAGCACACCACAATGCGACCTCGCCTCCCGCAGATGCTGGGCTGCTCCCTGCTCTGCGTGCCCCGCATGCTGGTCTGGATCTATTAGCTGCGCTCAAGCGAACGCAACCCATCCGATCCATTCAGCAAAGGAGTACCAGCATGAACACCTGCCAACACTGGTCGCAGGTCGAATACCTGCACCTGACGGTGACCAACCCCAATATCTGCCTAAAGGGGCTGCACAGCTACTACTCGGGTGCCTGGGATGGCCCCTTCGAAGAGGTGGCGGTGCGCTACCTCCATGGCGATCCCTTCAGCCGCAGCCCGGAAACCGGCTGGGAGCCGCTCTGGCATATCGACCGTCTCCATATCGGCGACTATGTGCAGATTGCCGCCGGGGTAAAGATCATCATGGGCGGCAACCACACCCACAACACGTCCTTCATCAGCACCTATCCGTTCGCCGATCTGGCGGCGCTCAAGCGCAGCTACCGCCCCGCAGGCGATACCCGCATCGGCAACGATGTCTGGATCGGCATGGAGGCGATGATCATGCCCGGCGTCACCATCGGCGACGGCGCCATCATCGCCGCCCGTTCGCTGGTCAATCAGGATGTGCCGCCCTATGCCATGGTGGCGGGCACCCCGGCCAGGGTGGTGCGGATGCGCTTTGGCGAGGAGGAGATTGCCCGGCTACAGGCCCTCGCCTGGTGGGATTGGCCGGATCAACAGGTCAACGATCTGCTACCGCTGATCCAGCAAGGTGACGTTGCCCTGCTTGAACAGGCGGCTGCCCGCTGGGCGGAGCGCCATGAGTGACCACCGCCAACCAGCACGAACAAGCTGACAGCAGAAGGGCGACCCCGGGGTCGCCCTCTGTTATCTCCGGCATGCTCTGGATGCCGTCATCGCACATCCACTCATTGCGCGCTTTTGGACTGGTTGAGGCTGCACTGCTTGCCGGGATAACCGGGTAGATCCTTGGCATCGCTGCCGCAGGCGAGCCGTTTGGCCTGTTGCAGGCGGGCCGCCAGATTGGCGCTGTCCACCGGCATCCATTGCATCTGCTTGCCAAGCCAGCTAGCCCAGGCAAACTCGACGAAATAGACCTGTTTATCTTTGCGAAAGTAGCCCGCATTCTGCAGCAGTCCGGCGAGGGTGCGATAGGGATAATCAGGCAGCTTGTCGATACTGGTCGGCAACTGCTCCGGGGTCAGCGACTGTCCCTTCTCATCCTTGAGCCAAGCCCAGTGGTTGTTCTGCATCTGGCTCCAGAAGTTGGCTTTGTCCTGCAGGCGGCCAATCACCTTGACCCTCGCATCCTTGACTCCTTGTTGCCACAGCGCCTTGGTGAGATGGTGTCTATCCACCAGCCAGTAGCTGCCATCCGGCGCAATCACCACGGGGATCTCTTTCTTTTTCATCAACTTGTCGAGCTGCTTTGCGCTCATGCCCGCCAATGTGGCCTGGGTCTCATCGACCTGGATCTGGCCGACGCCCCCCTGAGTCGGGTGCAAAGCATCGATGCCTATCTCGCACCAGTTGCCCACCGCCGTGTCGCTCTGGCACGGGGCCAACGCCCAGGCACCCTGGCTCAACACACAGGCCAGCAATAACCATGCTTTCATCGTTTGACACTCCTCACCATATTGAACTGCACAGACGCCGAGAATGCTCTTCTACCCCGATTGGGAGTGAGAGTCGAATGCTGGCGGTCAGACCAGCAAACGGGATATCATGATTTCCCATCTGTCGGCGATATTTTCTCGCCGAGTTTTCTCCCCGCTTCACACTATTTGAAGGATCCGACCCATGAAAGGATGGACCCCCTTGCTGGCCCTGCTGGGCTGTGCTGCTGTCCAGGCTGCCGATATTCCCGCCGGAACACAACTCGCCGCCGAGCAGATTGTCGTTCGCCACCTCAAGGATGAACCTGCGAGCCTGAGCCCGCTCAAGCTGGTCGGCCTGCCGGAGTTGCAGGTACTGCGGGACCTGTTCGAGGGGCTGCTGACCCAGGGGCCGGATGGCAAACCGGTTGCCGGGGTGGCGGCCAGCTGGGAGAACAAGGGCAACCAGTTCTTTACCTTCCATCTGCGCCCGGATGCGCGCTGGTCCAACGGCGATCCGGTCAAGGCCGGTGACTTCGTCTACGGCTGGCGCAAGCTGGTCGACCCGAAAGAGGCGGCCACCTTCGCCTGGTTCGCCCAGCTGGCCCGTTTCGACAAGGTGGACGAAATAGTCGCTGGCAAATTGCCTGCCAGCGAGCTGGGGGTCAAGGCCCTCGATGATCACACCCTGCAGGTGACCCTCTCCCAGCCGGTGCCCTACTTCCTGAACCTGCTGAGCCACCCCAGCCTGTCGCCGCTCCATCAAGCCAGCATCGAGCAGTACGGCAACCTGTGGACCCAACCCGGCAAACTGGTGGGCAATGGTGCCTTTGTGCTGAACAACCGGGTGGTCAACGAGAAGCTGGAGCTGACCCCCAACCCTTATTACTGGGATCGGGCCCATACCGTATTGACCAAGGTGATCTTCATGCCGATCAATCAGGAGAGTGCGGCGACCAACCGCTATCTGGCTGGCGATCTGCATATCACCGAATCCTTCCCCAAGGAGCAGTACGACAAGCTGAAGCAGCAGATCTCGAATGAGGTCTACACCCCGGATCAGCTCGGCACCTACTACTACGCCTTCAATACCAAGCAGGCACCACTGAACGATGTGCGGGTGCGCAAGGCGCTCTCCTACACCATCGATCGCACCCTGATCGCCGACAAGGTGCTCGGTACCGGCGAGAAACCGGCTTATCACTTCACTCCGGATGTGACCGCCAGCTTTACCCCGGCCGCCAACTTGCTCTCCACCAGCAGCCAACCGGCGCTGGACAGCAAGGCCAAGGCCCTGCTCAAGGAGGCCGGTTACGGCCCGGACAAGCCGCTCAAGCTGACCCTGCTCTACAACACCGCGGAAATTCACAAGAAGATGGCACTGGCGATTGCCAGCATGTGGAAGCAGAAGCTGGGCGCCGAGGTCGAGCTGACCAATCAGGAATGGAAAACCTATCTCGACAGTCGCCAGAGCGGTCAGTTCGAGGTGATCCGCTCCTCCTGGGTGGCCGACTACAACGACCCGTCTGCGTTCCTCGGCCTGTGGGGCTCTCGTCACAGCGGCAATATGGCTGGCTTTGCCAATGCCCGTTATGACCAACTGTTGGCAGAGGCGGCCAGCACTCAGGATGCCGCCAGCCGCAGCAAGCTGTTTGGCGAGGCGGAGGCGATCCTGCTGGATCAAGCCCCCATCGCCCCCATCTACCAGTACACCAATGCCCGCCTCATCAAGCCATGGCTCAAGGGCTACCCCATCAACAACCCGGAAGATGTGGCCTACAGCCGCCAGCTCTACCTCGTCAAACACTGAGACCGGCCACAACGATGCGAGGCCCCGCTGGGCCTCGCTATTGATACTGTTCATACCACGATTTCCAGCCTAAAATGCCGCCCCTTCTGTTCAATTAATCTCCAATGCCCAGTCAGACATGCGTTATTTGATACTGCTCTCGTTGTTGTGGACCCTGCCCGCGCAGGCCAATAGCGAATCCCAATGCCAGCAAGAGTTTGTTGGCTGGATGTTGCACCAGCAGCAACAGTTCAGCGATCGCAAGTCTGACAAGATGGAACGGCGCCGGGCCGAGCGGGCCATCGAGTTGGCTCGTCAGGAGTACGACAAGCAGGCCAGCTTCTGCAAAACCATGCAGCTTGTACATGAGTACAAAGATGATGATCCTCGCCTCGCCCCAAGAAAGGGTGAAGTTCACGATTTCACACCGGCCAGCTGACCCTCACTTCATCAATTCATTGTGTTGATTAATTGACCCAAGCCAAGTTCGGGTCACTGAAGAGCCTTAGAATGATTAACTGAGAACGACAATAAAAAATATATTTATCAGTTATTTGGCTTTTTCAGGAACGACACATGACCAGACTCCATCAGGAGGGGGAGATACACTTCCCCGACAACATCGCACTCATCTCGACCACTGATCCCGCCAGTCATATTACCTATGCCAACCAGCACTTCTGTGATGTGGCCGGGTACGGTGCAGCCGAAATGGAAGGGGTACCCCACAATCTGGTGCGACACCCCGACATGCCCAAGGTGGCCTTCGCCGACATGTGGCAGCGGCTGCGACAGGGCAAAAGCTGGATGGGGCTGGTCAAGAACCGCGCCAAAAGCGGTCAGTTCTATTGGGTAAACGCTTACGTCACCCCGATCCTCAACGCCCAGAAAGAGATCGTCGAGTTCCAGTCGGTGCGCACCAAACCCGCCGCCAGCGATGTGGCCTGGGCCGAGCAGCTCTATGGCCTGCTGCGCAGCGGCAAGGCGCTTCCCTGGCTGAGCCGTTTTCACTTTGAACCGGGTCAGCTGACCCTCTGGCTCTCCGTTTCTGCGTTGCTCACTACCCTTGCTACTTTTGTCACCGGCAACCTGTTATGGCTGCTGCCCACCGCCTTGTTGCTGTTGGCACAGGCAATCCACGGCTGGCGATTGCAGCAACGGCTGGCTCATCTGCTCACCCTTGCCGATCAAGACAAGGGAACCCGCCTCTGTCAGGTGCTCTACACCCGACGGCGCGACACCCTGGCGGCCGTCGAACTGGCCCTGCGGATGAAGCAGGCCGAGCTCAAGGCCGTGGTCGGGCGCAGCGCCGACACTAACCAGCAGATCCTGCAGGCAGCCGAAGATGACCGGGGCAATATCCAGACCATTGATACTCATCTGCAGCAGCAGCGCGCCCACAGCGAGCAGCTGGCGACCGCCATCACCGAGTTGAGCCACTCCATTCGCGATGTGGCCCACAGTGCCCATGAGGCGAGCAATCTGGTTATAGAGGTACAGCAGGTCTCCGATGAGGGGCTGCAAGCATTGGCGACCACCCGATCCGCCGTCAACCAACTTCATCAGGAGCTGGATGCCAACCATGCCGTGCTGGCCCAGCTCACCAGCGACAGCCAGAAGATCAGCGGTATTCTGGAGGTGATCAGCCAAATCGCCGACCAGACCAACCTGCTCGCCCTCAATGCGGCCATCGAGGCCGCTCGGGCGGGCGAACAGGGGCGCGGTTTTGCCGTGGTGGCGGACGAAGTGAGGGCGCTGGCCCAGAAGACCCGAGCCTCGACCAGCGAGATCCACGAGATGATCCAGGCGCTGCAACAGACTACACGACAGCTGTCAGACGGGATGACACAAGGGGCGCAGACCTCGGTACGCTGCCAGCAGCACGCGGGCACCACCGCCGACGTGCTCACCCAGATCAACCGGATGCTGGGGCAGGTAACCCGCACCAGCGACGAGATCGCCCAGGCGGTGAGTCAGCAGGCCGACGTCACGGCGACCCTCGATGAAGGGGTACACCAGATCCACCAGCTGGCCAGCCACACCGCCGACAACAGCAGGCAGGCGCTAGATGGCATCACCCTGCTGGTAGAGCGGCTGCAGGATCTCTCGCGGCTGATCAACCAGTTCAGATATTGAAGCGACAGCGATCAAAAAAGCGCGTCAACTGACGCGCTTTTTGTTGCTCTTGCCTTGGCACAACTGGCTTATTCTGCCGTCTCGCTGGCGGCAAACTCCGGCACCTTGGCCATGGCATCCAGCACCACCTGAATACCGGCGCCCGGCTTGCAGGCGTTCTCACTCAGGTGACGACGCCAGGCGCGGGCTCCCTGCATGTTCTGGAACAGCCCCAGCATATGGCGGGTCATGTGGGAGAGGTAGTTGCCCTTGGCCAGCTCCTGCTCGATATAGGGCAGCATCATCCGAACCACTTCATGGCGGCTCGGCACAGCACTGTTCTGGCCGAACACCAGGTTGTCTACCTGCGCCAGAATGTAGGGGTTCTGATAGGCTTCACGCCCCATCATAACACCATCAACGTGTTGCAGGTGCTCAAGGGTCTGCTCCATGGAGATGACGCCGCCGTTGAGGGCAATGGTGAGCTCCGGGTAATCCTGCTTGACCCGATAGACCCGAGGATAATCGAGGGGCGGGATCTCGCGGTTCTCCTTGGGGCTCAGACCACTCAACCACGCCTTGCGGGCATGGACGATAAAGGTATCGCAACCGGCATCGCGCACCTGCTCGATAAAGGCCTGCAGAAATTCGTAGGAGTCCTGATCATCGATACCGATACGAGTCTTCACCGTCACCGGAATATCGACTACATCGCGCATCGCCTTGACGCAGTCAGCCACCAGCGCCGGTTCGCCCATCAGGCAGGCGCCAAAGCGGCCGTTCTGCACCCGATCGGAGGGGCAACCGACGTTGATGTTCACCTCGTCATAGCCGCGCTCCTCGGCCAGCTTGGCACAGCGCGCCAGATCGGCCGGATTGCTGCCCCCCAGCTGCAGGGAAATGGGGTGCTCCTGCTCGCTGTAACCCAGATAATCCCCCTTGCCATGGATGATGGCGCCGGTGGTCACCATTTCGGTATAAAGCAAGGTCTGGCGACTCATCAGTCGATGAAAGTAACGGCAATGCCGATCAGTCCAGTCCAGCATGGGGGCGATGGAAAAACGCTGCGCCTGCATAAAAATCATCCGGGTTGGCTAAAGAAAGGGGCGGATTTTATCACAACGTGAAGCAGCCCCAGAAAATGAATTTTGTCGCCGCGCCATGCGAGGCCCTGTGATAGTATCCGGCTAATAGAAAGGGTATCTGCGTGATCATGAATCAAGACCAACTTTTACAACGAGCCGAGCGACTCTGTATACAGCGAGGGATCCGCTTCACCCCGACCCGACGTCAGGTATTTCGCCTGCTGGCGGCACACGGCAACGCCATCAGCGCCTATGATTTGTTAGCCCAGCTGCAACAAACCGAAGCCAATGCCAAGCCGCCAACCGTCTATCGGGCACTCGATTTTTTGCTCGAGCAGGGTTTTGCTCACAAGGTGGAATCTCTCAACGCGTTTATCTTCTGCTGCCACTTCGATCACGCTCACCCGATGCAGCTACTGATCTGCGATGAGTGCGGTGATGTGGTCGAGCTTCACGACTCGGCGATCGATAGCGCGTTTTCCGAGCAGGCCCACTTGCATGGTTTTACTATTACCAATAAGACGATAGAGGCACATGGCCAATGTGCCCGTTGTACGCCCACTGTAGGAAGTCATCATGAAGGCTGATTTTGTAAATCCGTTCCTGCTATCCCTGCTCAATGTGCTCTCGACCATGGCACAGCTGGAACTCAAACCGGGCAAACCGAAACGCAAGATGGATGAGTTGGCGCGCGGCGACGTCTCCGGCCTGATCGGCATGGTCGGCCCGCAGACCCGTGGTTCCCTCTCCATCAGCTTCGAGAAGGGGCTGGCGCTGGAGATCATGCGCCGTATGCTGGGGGAAGCGCCCGCCTCCATCAACGAAGAGGTGACCGACATGGTCGGTGAAATCACCAACATGGTGACCGGCGGTGCCAAGCGGATGCTGGGTGAGAAGGGCTACGAGTTTGACATGGCGACCCCCATCATCGTCTCAGGCCCCAACCACACCATTACCCACCGTGCCGATGGCACCAAGATCATGATGCCGTTCGAATCGGATTTCGGTCGCGCCACTATCGAAATCTGCTTCGAGTAACCCTATGTGGAAAGCATTGAAATGGATTTTCATCTGCTGGGCCCTGCTGTTGATCCTGTCGGACATTCAGATCAGCACCTCCCTCTACAAGTACGAAGATAACCGGGTGCTCATCAACTTCCCGCGCTGGGAAGCCAAGCAGCCCTGGGGCACCTTCGAGTGGCATGCCGGACGGGTAGAAACCCACTGGTATGGTCTGGAGGGAAAACCCAAGCCAAAAGGCCCGCAAATCTGATCCGGTAACGGATCCGGCAGAAACAGAAGAGGCCAGCAGATGCTGGCCTCCTTGCTATCTCGTTGTTTCTGAATCAAGCCGCCTCGGCAGCCAGCTTCTCGGGCGGGCGAACCACCATCCCTACCACGCAAGCCAGCAGGGTCGGCATCAGCCAGGCAAGGCCATTGTCGAACAGCGGCAGGAAAGCAAACGCATCCATCTTCATACCGGCAGCTCGCAGCCCATCCAGACAGCCAAACAGAAAGGCGACCGCCAGCACGCCGCGAAACACCCGCCGTGGATGGGCAAACCACCCCTTGAGGAAGGTGAGCAGCACCAGCGCGATGGCGACCGGATAAATGGCCACCAGCACCGGGATGGAGAGGCCGATCAATTCGCTCAATCCCACATTGGCCACCAGTGCACAGAGCGCCCCCAGCAGCATCACCCAGTTGCGATAGGCCCAACCTGTCAGGCCATGGAAGTAGTCAGCACCGGCACAGAGCAGGCCGACCGCACTGGTAAAACAGGCCAGGGTGATGATGGCAGCCAGAATAAACTGACCCGGTTGGCCAAACAGGCTCAGGACGTAGGCATTGACGATAGCGCCGCCATTGCTGATATCGCTCGCAACCCCACCGGCGCTGTTGCCCAGCTGAAAGAGTGAGACATACACCGCCGACAACCCGACCGCCGAGATCAAGCCCGCAATGGTCAGATATTTGAACTGGCTGCGATAATCCTCAATCCCCTTCTGGCGCAGCAACCCGATGATCAGGGCGCCAAACATCAGGGAGGCCAAGGTATCCATGGTGTTGTACCCCTCCAGCATCCCCTTGGTCAGGGCTGCATCTATGTACTCACCGCTGGCATCAGGCATGGTGCCCTGCGGCGTCATAAAGACCCCGACCGCCAGAATAAGCAGCATCGCCATCAGGGCTGGGGTCAGATACTTGCCGACCGCATCGAGCAGTTTGCCCCGATCGAGCGCCACCAGGATCACCAGCGCAAAGAAACTCAGGGTGTAGATCAGCAGCCCCTCATGACCGGCATCGCCGAGCCAGGGCTTGAGCCCCATCTCGTAGGCGACCAGACCGGTGCGGGGAATGGCAAAGGCGGGCCCCATGATGATATAGATGACGATGGCCAGCGCCGTCGCCACCCCGGCGGGCAGATAGCGGGTCATTCCGGTCCAGCCACTCGCGCCGCCCCCCGAACTCCCCTTGGCCACCGCAATCAGGGTGATCAGCGGCAAGCCCACTGCCGTCAGCAAAAAGCCGCACATGGCGGCCAGCAGATGCTCACCAGCCATAAAACCGGCCAGCGGCGGAAAAATGATATTGCCAGCCCCCAGATAGAAGGCAAACGTCATAAACCCCAATCCGAATACGTCGGACAACTTCAATGATTTCGTCAAACTCAACCTCATCTGCCTTATCAGCTTGTTATTGATTGCACCCACTGCCTGGCAGATAACCGGTAACAATACCTCTCGCCCCCACACGGCCCTCGGACCGGATGAGGCGCACCACCTTTAGCATAAAGAAGAAGAGTTCGATCTCAATCACCAATTAATATCTTGAAACAATTTACTGCTGCGGAATTAATCGCCGAACAACTCGGCGTTCCATAAACAGGTGTCACACGTGGCGTATGGGAGGTAAGAAGGGGGGAACAGGTTATAGCGGCCAAATACGGCTGCTCAGATGCTATCTGCGAACGGTGACAACTACGGCAGTGTAAAGCGAGGCGAGAAACGAAGCTCACAGAAAACAAAAGAGCCTGCACGGGGCAGGCTCTTGCTCTTGGCAATATCACATCGGGCGTGATCAGGCAGCTTCGGCAGCCATCTCGGTCGGACGCACCATCATGCCAACTACGCAGGCCAGCAGGGTCGGCATCAGCCAGGCGAGGCCCTTGTCGAACAGCGGCAGGAAGGCGAACGCATCCATCTTCATGCCGGCAGCACCCAGACCATCCAGGCAACCGAACAGGAAGGCAACCATCAACACGCCACGGAACACCAGACGGGGACGGCCGAAGTAACCCTTCAGGAAGGTGACCAGTACCAGCGCCACGGCAACCGGATAGATGGCAACCAGCACCGGAATGGAGAGGCTGATCAGCTGGCTCAGGCCCACGTTGGCCACCACGGCACAGATAACGCCCAGCAACACCACCAGCTTCTTGTAAGCCATGCCGGTCAGATTGTGGAAGAAATCGGAACAGGCGGAGATCAGACCGACTGCAGTGGTAAAGCACGCCAGAGTGATGATGGCCGCCAGAATGAACTGACCCGGCTGACCAAACAGGCTCAGTACGTAAGCGTTGACGATGGCGCCACCGTTGCTCACATCGGTCGCCACACCGGCTGCAGTGTTGCCCAGCTGGAACAGGGAGACGTACACCACGCTCAGACCAACGGCAGAGATGAGGCCGGCAATGGCCAGATACTTGAACTGGCTCTTGTAATCGTTGATGCCTTTCTGGCGCAGCAGGTCGACGATCAGAGCACCAAACATCAGGGACGCCAGGGTGTCCATGGTGTTGTAGCCTTCCAGGATCCCTTTGACGAAGGGGCTGTTCTGATAGTCACCGGACGCATCAGGCATGGAGCCTTGCGGTGCTACGAATACCCCGACCGCCAGAGTCAGCAGCAGCAGCATCAGTACCGGAGTCAGGTATTTGCCGATGGCGTCCATCAGCTTGCCCTGGTTCATGGAGACTAGAATGGCCACACCAAAGAAGATCACGGTATAGGCAGCAAGACCAACCTGACCCATGTCACCGATGAACGGCTTGAGGCCCATCTCGTAGGCAACCAGACCGGTACGGGGCGCGGCAAAGGCCGGGCCGATGATGATGTAGATGGCAACGGCCAGCGCAGTCGCGACACCGGCAGGCAGCAGCTTGGTCATGCCAGCCCAGCCGTTACCGGCTTTCGCAACGGCCAGAATGGTCACCAGAGGCAGGCCCACGGCAGTGACCAGGAAGCCAAACATCGCCAGGGAGAGGTGCTCACCAGCCATGTAACCGGCCAACGGCGGGAAAATGATGTTACCGGCGCCCAGGTAGAAGGCGAAGGTCATAAACCCTAATCCGAGTACATCGGACAATGTGAGTGATTTCGTCAAGTTCAACCTCGTCTGTCTTGTAAATTATTGCTTGTTATAGTTTTTATCGGTCGCTGACCGGGTGTGTTCAGGGGGTATAAAAAAAGAGCCCCGCATGTTTTTTCATCGCAACCAGTGGTTTTAGCTGGTCTGGAGCGGGCGCTCGATCTGGAACCAGCATAATGGCGTGAAAAAATAGTTCAAGACGAAATTTACATCTTCAAATAGAAGGGGTTGGTCAGTTGGATATATCTGTCGGAATAGGCCCCATCAGCAGAATGGATAACAATTTCACCCCTCTCACACCTGTTTAATCCTCTGCCAAGTAGCAATAAAACACGATTTGCCTCTTTACCCTCTCTGGTGATAACAGCTGTATAACAAATGCCATGCAGATCATAATTCGCCGAAATGCATAAAATTTCATCGGCCATCGCCGTCGGCAGCACCAGCGCTACCTGCCCGTTCGGGCTCAGCAAACGATTGCAGGCCGCCAGTAATGCGTGGCTGTCGAGGGCGCCGGTATGGCGGGCCAACGCCCGCGCCGGATCGCTAAATGACTGGCCTGCCACGAAATAGGGAGGGTTGGAGACGACAAGATCATAAGGGTCGGCCTGATAATCCTGAATGGCACTCTCTATGATGGTCACCCGATCGCCCCAGGGAGAGGCAGCCGCATTCTCCCGCGCCTGACTGGCCGCATTAATATCCAGTTCGACCGCATCAAGACGGCAGTCAGATCTGCTGCGCTGGGCCAGCATAAGAGCGATCAGGCCGCTGCCGGTGCCGATATCGAGCACTCGACGCGCCTGTTCGACCGGCGCCCAGGCACCGAGCAAAATGCCATCGGTGCCCACCTTCATGGCGCAGCGATCGTGATTGATATGGAACTGTTTGAAGGTAAATCCGCGACTACGTCCCATCTGGCCCCCGTCATCTGCAAAAATGGTGGGCGATTATAGCGGCTAAGACACACTCACCAATAGGAGCCGACGAGATAATCGCCTATAATCTGCCGTTTCCTTAATGACCGAGTATTGCCATGAGCCAGTCCTTTGATGATTTCGACCTGCACCCAGCCCTCAACCGGGCCTTGGCCGAGATGGGATTCACCCGCCCCACCACCATCCAGCAGATGGTGCTGGAGCCAGCCCTGGACGGCCGCGATATTCTGGCATCCGCTCCGACCGGTACCGGCAAGACCGCCTCTTTCCTGCTGCCGGCACTCCAGCACCTGCTGGACTTCCCGCGCCGCAAGCCGGGCCCCTGCCGCATGCTGATCCTGACCCCGACCCGCGAGCTGGCGCTGCAGGTGACCGCCCACGCCAAGGCGCTGGCGGCACACACCAACCTCAGCATCGAGACTATCATCGGCGGCGTCAGCCATGAAGAGCAGTTGCCTGCCCTGACCAAAACCACCGACATCGTGGTGGCCACCCCGGGCCGTCTGCTCGAATACATCGAGAAAGAGGAGTTCGAGAGCCACGACATCGAAGTGCTGGTGCTGGATGAAGCGGACCGCATGCTGGACATGGGCTTTATCAAGGATGTGAACCGCATCGTGGAAGAGGCGCGCTACCGCAAGCACACCATGCTCTTCTCCGCGACCCTGGAAGGGGCCGGCCTTGAGAAGTTCGCCAACGAGATCCTCAAGGATCCGGTGGAGCTGCATGCCGAACCTCCCCGCAGCGAACGTCGCCCCATTACCCAGTGGATCCATCTGGCCGATGACGCCGCCCACAAGCTGGCGCTGCTGACCCACATCCTGAAAGATCCGGAAACCCAGAAGGCCATTATCTTCGTCAAGACTCGCGAGCGTCTGGCGGAGCTCTCCGGCCAGCTGCAGGCGGCAGGTATCTCCTGCGCCTGGATCCGTGGCGAGATGGAGCAGAGCAAGCGTATCGAGTCGATCCGCAAGTTCCACGAAGGGGAAGTACCCTTCCTGATCGCCACCGACGTCGCCGCCCGCGGCATCGACCTGCCGAACGTCAGCCATGTCATCAACTACGACATGCCCTACGGCGCCGATGTTTACGTCCACCGTATCGGTCGTACCGGCCGCGCCGGCAACCGTGGCTGTGCCATCAGCCTGGTAGAAGCCCACGACATGGCGATGGTCGCCAAGATCGAGCGCTACACCGAGGAGCGCCTCAAGCGCCGGGTGATCGACGAGCTGCGCCCGAAACACAAGGAAGCACGGGTACCGGTGAAGAAGAAAAAGCCGGTCGACAAGAAGAAGTCCGCCAAGAAGAAAAAGAAGAAGTGATCGCCTGGCGATAAAGAGAAGGGCCATCCCGCGGGATGGCCCTTCTGCATTCTGAATCACTCTGACGAGTGGTTATGCCACCACTCTGCGCATCCCGATATGGGGGATATCGTCTTCGAGATAGCCTTCCCCTTCCGCCACAAAACCGTGTTGGCCGTAGAAGCCCTGCAGATGAGCCTGAGCACCAAGCCAGATACTGTGGGTCGGCCAACGTGCCTCACACGCCTTGACCGCCTCGCTGATCAGCTTATGACCAAGACCGCCGCCGCGCGCCTTGGGTGAGGTCACCACCCGGCCGATGGCGGCGCCGCTCTCGTCGCCGATGCCGGGCGCCATGATCCGCGCATAGGCCGCCAGCAGCTCACCCTGATACCCGAGCAGGTGCCAGACCCCCTCGCGGCGATCGAGCCCGTCCAGATCCTGAAAGGGGCAAGTCTGCTCCACCACGAACACCTCGGCCCGCAGCGCCAGCAACTCATACAACTCGTCAGTGGTCAGTTCAGACCAGGGTTTCAGGATCCAGTTCATCGGCAACTCCTTATCAGTTCGGCCTGCCAGCATAATCGTGGCGCCCGCCCCCTGCATTAACCTTTGTTAAGTTCTTTCAGCCGTTTGCGAATGCGGCTCAGGCTGATGGGAGTAATGCCAAGATAGGCGGCGATCTGGTGGTCGGGCACTCTGGCATCAAGCGTGGGAAAACTGTCGAGAAAGTGCTGATAGCGCGCCTGCGGGCTGCCGGTCAGCAGCAACTGCTCCTTCTCCTCCTTGATGCGCAGCTGCACCTCCAGCAGGTGCTGGTACCAGCGCGGCCAGCCGGGCAACTGGCGCAAGTCGGCCAACTGGAACAGCTGCAGACGGCAGGGATCCAGCGCCTCCACGCTGTAGCGGGCCGGCTCGCCACTGAGCAGGTGGTGGAAGTCGAGAAACTCGTCCCCCTCCCAGTAGAACTCCTTGATGTACTCGCGGCCATCCTCCAGCACCAGCTTGGCCCGCAGCAGCCCCTGCTCCACCCTGACCAGCAGATCCGGGCTGTCGCCGGCGTGCCAGAGGCAGCTTTTCGGGCTGAGGGTCAGCGGGCGGGCAAAAGAGAGGAGGCGCGCGGCCTCCTCTTTATCTGCGACCTGCGCCCAATCGAAGGGGGGTCTGTCAATCAGCATGATCAAGCACGGCGCTGGCGCACGGCTTCAAACAGGCAGACGCCGGTTGCCACCGAGACGTTGAGGCTGGATACCGCCCCCGCCATCGGGATACTCACCAGCTCGTCGCAGTGCTCGCGGGTCAGACGGCGCATGCCTTTACCTTCAGCTCCCATCACCAGCGCCATCGGGCCGGTCAGTTTGGCCTGATAGAGGTCGTGATCGGCCTCGCCAGCGGTACCGACAATCCAGACTCCGCGCTCCTGCAATTCGCGCAGGGTGCGGGCCAGGTTGGTGACCTGAATGAGCGGCACCACTTCGGCCGCGCCACAGGCGACCTTGCGTACGATCGGGGTGAGACCCGTGGCCTTGTCCCGCGGCACGATCACCGCATGAGCCCCGGCAGCATCGGCGCTGCGCAGGCAGGCGCCGAGGTTGTGCGGATCGGTCACGCCATCCAGTACCAGCAGGAAGGGCTGGCTCTGTTGTGCAGCCAGCTCGTCCAGCAGGCTGGCCAGATCGTGCTCGGCGAGCTTCGGCGCCTCTTTCACCCGGGCCATGATGCCCTGGTGATTGTTGCCTTCCGCTTTGTCATCAAGGGTCTTGCGGTTCACGCTCTGCACCTTGAGGCCGAGGGACTCCAGCTCGGCCAGCAGGGGTTGCAGCCGGTCGTCATCGCGCCCCTTGAGGGCCCACACTTCGATGAAACGCTCCGGGGTGCGCTCCAGCAGCGCGGATACAGCGTGAATGCCGTAGATCAGTTCAGTACTCATTTAGTGCTCTTGGCCTTATCGCGAGCCTTTTTGCCCGGTCGTCTGTTGCTCGGTTTGGCGCGGCCACCCTTGTCGGATTTGCCGTGATCCTTGCCCTCTTTACGTTTTTCGTGGCGCTGGGCGCTCTTGGCCTTCTCTTTCTTGATCTCGGCCTGCTTGCGCGCCATCTCTTTGGCGTTCTTGCCGGTGGCCTTGAGCGGCTCTTCCACCATCACGAAGTCGATCTTGCGATCATCCAAGTTCACGCCCATCACCTTGACCCGCACCTTGTCGCCCAGACGGTAGCGACGGCGGAAGTTCTCGCCAATCAGCTGCATGTGCAGGGGATCAAACTGGTAGTAGTCGTTGGTGAGGGTGCTGACGTGCACCAGACCATCGATGTGGATCTCCGCCAGACGCACGAAGAAGCCAAAGCCGGTGACGCTGGCGATGACGCCGTCAAACTCGTCACCCACGTGATCCAGCATGTACTCGCACTTGAGCCAGTCGGCCACGTCGCGAGTGGCATCGTCGGCACGGCGCTCGGTCATGGAGCAGTGCTCGCCCATCGGGTCCACTTCTTCCAACTGGTAGTGATAACCACCGCTCGGGGTCCACTTGTGGCGCAGGTTGCCCTGTTGCTCCTTGGCGGTCTGATACTTGATCGCCCGGTGCAGGATCAGGTCGGGATAGCGACGGATTGGCGAGGTGAAGTGCGCGTAGGACTTCAACGCCAGACCGAAGTGACCGATGTTGTCAGCCTGATAGATGGCCTGACGCATGGAGCGCAGCAGCATGGTGGAGAGCAGCTCCGCATCCGGGCGCCCTTCAAACTTGGCGGCCAGCTCGGCAAAGTCTTTCGGCTCGGGCTCGAGACCGCCTTTGAGCTCCAGACCCAGTTCGGCCAGGAAATCGCGGAAACCGGTAAGACGCTCTTCGCCAGGACGATCGTGTACCCGGAACAGGGCGGCGGCTTCGTTCTTCTCGATGTAACGGGCAGCAGCCACGTTCGCCTGGATCATGCACTCTTCGATGATCTTGTGTGCATCGTTGCGCACCAGCGGCACGATGCGGTCGATCTTGCGCTGGGCGTTGAAGATGAAGCGGGTCTCCTCGCTCTCGAACTCCACCGCGCCACGCTGGTGGCGGGCATGCTTGAGCGCCTTGTAGAGGTTGTTGAGCTCTTCGATATGGCCCACCAGCGGATCATACTGCTGGCGCAGCTTGGGATCGCCATCGAGGATCGCGGCAACCTTGGTGTAGGTCAGACGGGCGTGAGAGTTCATTACCGCTTCGTAGAACTTGTAGCCGGACATGCGGCCAGCGGCGGAGATGGTCATCTCGCACACCATGCAGAGGCGGTCAACTTGCGGGTTCAGGGAACACAAGCCGTTGGAGAGCACCTCAGGCAGCATGGGCACCACGAACTCGGGGAAGTAGACCGAGTTGCCGCGCTGATAGGCTTCGGCATCCAGCGCCGTGCCGGGCTTCACGTAAGCGGAGACGTCAGCAATGGCGACCCACAGGCGCCAGCCGCCACCACGCTTGGCTTCACAGAAGACGGCGTCATCGAAGTCACGGGCATCTTCCCCGTCGATGGTAACCAGCGGCAGAGCGCGCAGGTCGATGCGACCTTCTTTAGCCTTCTCCGGCACCTCTTCGCCCAGACCGGCAACCTCTTTAGTCACTTCCTCGGGCCAAGTGTGCGGGATACCGTGGGTACGCAGGGCGATTTCGATCTCCATGCCGGGCGCCATGTTTTCACCCAGCACCTCCAGCACGGTACCCACCGCGTTGAAGCGGGCGGTGGCACGCTGGTTGATGCGCACGACCACCACCTGGCTCTGGCGAGCCCCTTTGTTTTCCCCTTCAGGGATAATGATGTCCTGGCCGATACGGCTGTCGTCGGGTACCACAAACCCGACACCGTTCTCGACGAAGTAACGACCGACGATATCCGCTTCGCGTGACTTGAGCAGACGCACCAGACGTGCCTCCTGACGTCCTTTGCGGTCGATCTCGGTCGGTTGCACCAGCGCATAGTCGCCATGCATCAGACGCTGCATTTCACGGTTATTCAAAAACAGATCCGGACCACCACCTTCCGGACGCAGAAAACCGAAGCCATCCTTGTGACCCAGCACATAGCCTTTCACCAGATTCAGGCGATCCGGCAGGGCATAGCACTGGTTGCGGGTAAAGACCAGCTGACCATCGCGCTCCATGGCGCGCAGGCGGCGGCGCAGGGCCTCCAACGGCTCTTCTTCTGTCAGCTTGAGGACCTTTGCCAGCTCTTCCCGTGACATCGGCTTTTCATGGCCCTTGATGAGGTCGAGGATAAGTTCACGACTTGCAATGGGGTTTTCGTATTTTTCGGCCTCGCGTTCGAGGAAAGGATCTTTTTGAGACATAAGCAGGCCTTAGGGTTGGTGGTAACGGTGCCATTATATCGGAGGGGGGGGCGAATGGCATCCATCGGCTGCCTTTTGGCCAATCTCTCTGTCATACTATGTGCAGTTCGCTGGCATGATGAGACATAGAACTCATGAGTAAGGATACATTTGCCCAATCTGCCGCTTATCTCAAGCAGGCAGTTCCCCTGATGATCAAGTACCAAATCCCAACTACGCCGGACAATTACCATCTCTGGTACAACTATGTCTCGGCCAGCATGCCCGAACTCAACCAGGCGATCGATCAAGCCATCAAGTTGCAGGGAACCTGCTCGCTCACTACCTGCGAGCGGCTCTATCACCAATATCTGGCTGCGCAGGACGAACAGCAGATGGAAGCCATGAAGCTCAACCTTGCCGCCATGGCCAATGAACTGGGTCACTCGATGCAGGATGCCATCTCCGACACCGGCATGTTTCAGGAAATGCTCGACAAAAGCTTCGACAAGTTGAGCAAGATCGACGATGAGGGTTTAAGTCTGGAAGATACCATGGGCATCTTGCGAGACTTGGTACGCGAGTCACGGGATGTACGCATGTCCACCATGCACTTTCGCAGCCAGCTCAGCAATGCGGAGAAAGAGATCAAGGAGCTGCGTGCCGCACTAAACGAGACCCGCAAACTGGCCAACGAGGATGCCCTCACCAACCTGCTTAACCGCCGGGCCTTCGATCTGGAGCTGGAGGGGTTGATCCGCAGCCAGCACCCCTTCTCGCTGATCCTTGCCGATATCGATCGCTTCAAGAACTTCAACGACGAATATGGGCACCTGCTCGGCGATCAGGTACTGCGCGCCTTCAGCAAACGGCTGCGCGATGCCTGCAAGGAGGGGGTCACCGCCTATCGGCTGGGTGGGGAGGAGTTCGCCATGCTGGTCCCCCATCGCTCGCTGGCGCTGGCCAGACAGATGGCGGAGAGCATGCGCCGCGCTATCGAGCGGATGTCGATTCTGGATCGCAAATCGGGCCGCCGCATCGACCACATCACAGCCTCGTTTGGCGTGGGTGAGTTCAACGGTCAGGAGAGCGCAGACTGTCTGGTCGAACGTACCGACAAGCTGCTCTACAAGGCCAAGGAGCTGGGGCGCAACCGGGTGATGCCACTCCCTTCCTGATTTGTCCCCTGCCCGACCGCAATGCCAATGTAAAAAGCCAGTCAGATCAACTGACTGGCTTTTTGGTCTCTCTTGCTCCGACAGGGGCTGTTCCTTCCAGCCCCAGTGGAGATCTGCTCAGTGTGAAGGATTACTCCTGCACCTCGCTGACACCTTCGACTTTCACATCAACACGGCGATCCGGAGCCAGGCAGACGATCAGCTCACGCTTGGACTTGCTGACGCAGCTGTCGCCGGTAACCGGTGAGGATTTACCACGCCCTTCCACATTGATCTTGGCGGCCGGGATCCCTTTACCAACCAGATAGTTGGCAACGGTCTGGGCACGCTGCTCGGAGAGCTTCTGGTTGTAGGCATCGGAACCGATACGGTCGGTGTGACCAATTACGGTTGCCACGCCATCTTTGGGTCGTGCTTCTTCAATCTGGCTATAGAGGCTATCCAGTGCCTGACTGGCCTCTGGCTTGAGGGTCGCCTTGTTGAAGTCAAACAGCACATCGGAGCTCAGGGTAAACTGCTTCTCAACCATCACAGGTGCAGGAGCAGGTTCCGGAGCCGGGGCGGGCGCCACCGGGGCAACCTGACCAAAGCGATAAACCGCTGCCAGCGAGAGCAGGCCGTTATCCATTCTCAAACCGGTATCATCGCGGCTGCCATACGGGGTGGTGTACTGATACTCCAGGCGAGCGGCCCAGTCGAGGTTGAATGCATACTCGGCACCCAGTGCACCGACCATGACAAAGCGGCTGTCATCTTTGTAGACATCGCTCTTGGTGTCAGCCCAGCCATAACCGCCACCGACACGACCATACAGATCCAGATTATCGGTAACCGGGAAGCCCAGTTTCAGGGTCAGTTGAGCCAGCTGCGCTTTTACTTCATCACTGAAAGCGCCTGCCGCCGTAGTGGCATCGTATTTGTAATTGCCCAGATAGTCGTAACCCAGCTCCAGTCCCAGATTCTTGTTGATCTGATAACCGCCAAACACGCCTGCACCCAAAGCATCGTTGGTCTCATTGCCAAGGGTCAGGGCATTGCTTTCATCAATGCCGTAGAAGTTGGACCAACCCAGTTTGGCACCGCCATACCAGGTGTTGTCTTGACCGGCAGCCTGGGCATTGGCCGCCAGCAAGCCGGTAACCAGCAAGGTAATCAATGATTTTTTCATGTTTGAGCCTCTGCAACTTTATGTAGGAGGAGGTTGATTGATATCACCTCGTCTTATAGGTGCAACCACCCAAAAGCGATCGCAGCATATCAACGTTAGCCTATTTTCAAGTCACTGATATCAATTAACAAAAAACACTCTAACGCAACCACGTTACAAAAACAGCAACAAACGTTTGTTATTTGAACTAAATGTGACGCAAAAAGACGCACAGATGAGGGCTGATAGGAGAAAAAGGCCAGCAACATGCTGGCCCGAAGCGATATCAGTGACGAACAAACTCGTAGTGCTGATCGATAAAGTCAGCAACACGCTGGCTCAATACCTTGTGCACCGTCTTGGTCGGATGCACCTGATCCCAGAACATATGCTCATCGCAGTTGAGAGTCGCTGCTCGCCCTTTTGCCTGCCCGCTCACCACCGCCTGCGCCAGGATCGGGTTACCGGCAATAGCCACTCTTTCGGAGACACTCAAAACCGGGGTCGCAGCCACCTCGGCGGCGCTGCCGGAGAACGGCTTCCATGTATAGCCACCACCGTAGCAGGCGTGTTCTGTGTCACTCAGCCCGAACTGCTGAGGATCGCGCATCATCTCGTCAAACTGCTTGTCCACTTCGAACAGCTTCACGATGCCAAGGGGAGCCAGCTCGCGAGTGAGGTTCTGCAACTTCTGGTTGTGGTAGCTGGCCACATGGCGCACCTTCTCCACCACCTTCATTCTGCGGGCTGACGGGGTCTGCCCCAGATCCGGGATGTTGAACAGCAGGATCTGCTGCGCGCCGTTGAGCACCAACCGGTTGGATGCCAGCCGGATGGTATCGATCACCCGATCCGCATCCCGCTCGGTGTTCCAGCCATAGGCCAGATAGTCGTTGGCACCGACCCAGATCACCACCAGATCATCGGGGCGGAACTTGTCCTTTTTCAGGAACTGATCGATCTCGTAATCGAGATTGTTGATCACCTGATATTTGGGATCCCAGGACCAGAAACCGAGCCAGCCATTCAGAGCACCCAGATGGTTATAGGCCACCGCGGTTGCACCGCCTTCCGCCTCGTTGGCCACGACCAAACCGGGGAAACGCTCGTCACCCAACTGCTCCAGCCACACCGGGCCGTTGCTGAAGCGCCCGTTGAAGTAGGGTGGGCTGGAGGGGAGATACCCCCGCATCTTTTTGTACATCTTGCCGGTGTCGGAGAGGCTGTCACCAAACATCACAACCCGGGAAAAAGGTTGGCGTCCCTCTGCCGCTTGCGCGGTCAATGCCATTAACCCCAATAAACAAACAAGCCATTTTTTCATATTGTTATGCTCTTCGATTAAGCAGGTGAGACCTGCGGACTTCTCCTCGAGTGGCGACAGGCATGGGAAGAGTCTGCTGCCACTGACTTCTGGTGAAGGCGACAGATTACAGTTCCAGATGAAATCACACATGTTCCGCCACCGATGAAATCGCTTGCGCTCACAAAACAGACAATCACACCAGCCTATTTCTTTCACGCTTGTTTCACGCCCCCCCCGGCACAATGCCCCCATACCAACGACAGGAGTATGAAATGAACAAGGCAAGCGCAAGCGTAATCGGACTGTTGACCCTGATGTCTGTCTCCTCTTTTGCCATGGCGGCCTATACCGGCCCGCAAGAGCAGAACAAGGTTTCCGTTGCTCAACTGAAAGATCTGGCCGATGACAGCTGGGCCACCCTGGAAGGGAAACTGGTCAAGCACCTGGGCGGCGAGAACTATCTGTTCCGCGATGCCAGCGGTGAAGTAGAGGTCGAAGTGGATCAGGATGTGTGGCGTGGCACCGAAGTGGGCCCGGATGATCAGATCCGTATCCGTGGTGAAGTGGACCACAGCTGGAACAAAACCGAAGTGGAAGTGAAAACGCTGGAGAAAGTGGGCGCGGCCCCGCAGACCAAGGGCGGCTTTATCGCCAAATAAGGCCACTTCAACGACGAACTGGCCAGACGTTAAAAGGGCGCTTGATATCAAGCGCCCTTTTGCATGGTTAACCCAGCATCACCGCTTAACCGGCCCGACTGGCAAAGGCTCTCTTGAACCCCTTCTCGGCCTGATTGACCTTGTAGAGGTAACGGCGCGCCTCCTCTTTGGGATGCTGCTCGGTCAACACCTGATAGACCGCCTCGGGGGAGAGCCGGTTGATCCGGCCCGGCGCCGCCTTGCGATCGCTGGAGAAGGTATTGAGCACCCCGCCAGCGCCACCGTTATAGGCGGAGATCACCGCATAGCGACGGGAGCGCGGATCCTCGATATCCGCCAGATAGACGGTCTGCAACAGGTGCAGATAGGCGGTACCAACATCGATGTTGTAGGCCGGGTTGAACAGCTCCTCCCGGGTCGGCTGGCCGTTCTTGCCCTTGACCCGAACATAGACGTCACGACCGGCGGTAGCCGGGATCACCTGCATCAGGCCATAAGCGTTGGCATGGCTCACCGCATAGGGGTTGAAGCTGCTCTCGGTCTTGATCACCGCATAGATCAGGCTCTCCGGCACGCCGTATTTGCGCGACGCTTCCCGGATGATCCCCGCATACTTGTAGCCCCGTCGATCTTCATGGTTGGCCACCATGGGAATATCGACGAAGAAGATGGTGCGAATCCCCAAAGTGCGCTTCTTCATCGCCGTGTTGAGCAGGTAATCGGCATAGCGCTCGGCGCGCCAGGAGGCGCGGATTGGCTGGCGCTGGTTGTCCAGCACCTGACCGTAGAGGAAAGGCTCGCCACCAGTCAGAATTTCCCGATCGGAGTAAAGATCCACTTCGGCCGGATCGTCCGGCGTCAGCAGGGTCTCGATGATGGCGCGACGCAGGTGAGCGCGGGGATCGATGCCCGAGACCGTCTCCACCATGATGTGGCCGCTGGAGAAGTCGATGTGGGCCCGGCTCTTGTACTGATCCGTGTATTTTACGTAGTCAAACTTGCCCGCAAACAGCGCCTCCCGCCCCCATATCTCGTTCACGTTATGGGAGAGCGCGCTGATCATGTGTTCAAAACCGCGGATGTCCTTGCCGTTGACCAGATCGTCATCCTCACTCCCGCTGGGCTTGGGGGAAGATGAGCAGGCAGAGAGAAACAGCAGGGTGCACAGCAGCCAAAAAATTCGGCCCATAGGATCCTCAAACCGGGCAGCAGAGCTGCCCATCATTCATTTGCTGCGACTTCAGGAGCGGTCACGCCAGTGTGGCGCCATTCCCGCACCTGTTCACACGTACAACAGCCGGAGAGCTTACTGGGCAGGCGGGGTGTAACCTTCGATCTGCACTTCACCTGCATCAAACAGGTAGCTGACCATCTCTTTTTCCAGCAGTTGGCGATGCTCAAGATTCATCATGTTGAGCTTTTTCTCGTTGATCAGCATCACCTGTTTCTTCTGCCACTCGGCCCAGGCTTCCTTGCTGATGTTGTCAAAAATCCGCTTGCCGAGCTCACCTGGATAGAGTTGGAAATCCAGACCCGGGCCCTCTTTTTTCAGGCGTTGGCAAAATACAGTACGGCTCATGTTGACCTCTATGGTTGTAACTCTGGATAGGCGAGCAGACGGGCCGTGGCGGCCGCCAGCCCCACCTCGGCAGGATGGCGTAAGTTATACCAGAGTCGGTTATCTGCTTCCATGAGCCGCAGCGGCTGCGCCTCATCAATGTCAATCAGCAGCGGCTGAATATCGAGATGGAAGTGGCTGAAGGTATGGCGAAAACCGGCCAGTTCACGATAACTGTGATGGCTCAGGCCGAGGGACGCCAGCAGACCATCCACCTCCGCCAGCGAGGCCACCTGCGGGAAGCAGTAGAGCCCGCCCCAGATCCCCTGTGGCGGCCGCTTCTCCAGCAGCAACTCATCGCCGTGACGGATCAGCAGCATGACGCCGTCACGGGCCGGAATGCTCTTCTTGGGCTTGCTGTTGGGATAAGCGGTAGGCTTGCCTTGCGACAGCCCCTGGCAATCGGCCCGCACCGGACAGCGATCACAGGCAGGCTTGCTGCGGGTGCAGATTGTCGCCCCGATATCCATCATCGCCTGATTGTATTGCGCCACCCCCAGCTTGGGGGTGAGCCGGATGGCGATCTCCCACAGCTCGTTCTCCACCTGTTTTTGACCGGGCCAGCCCGGCAGCGCCAGCCAGCGGGTGAGTACCCGCTTCACGTTGCCATCAAGGATGGCGTGGGGCTGACCCAGAGAGAGCGACAGCACGGCCCCGGCGGTTGAGCGGCCAATCCCCGGCAGCGCCATCACCTCGTCAAAGCGCTCGGGAAAGAGACCATGGTGGTGATCGCGGATCTGCTGGGCCGCCTTGTGCAGGTTGCGGGCCCGGGCGTAGTAGCCCAGCCCAGTCCAGTGGTGCAGCACCTCGTCGACAGGGGCATCGGCCAGCGCCACCACATCGGGGAAGCGCGCCATAAAACGCTGGTAATAGGGGATGACTGTGGCGACCTGGGTCTGCTGCAGCATGATCTCCGAGACCCAGACCCGGTAAGGGGTCTTCTCCTGCTGCCAGGGCAGGGTTTTGCGGCCATGAAGCTGGTACCACTCCAGAACCCGGCTTGCGAAGGTTGATTGATTCACGTTGTTCTCATGTCGTTGATATATGGGGAACTCTGCGGTTCCTTCGGCTCATCTGGCCTGCGCGGGCATAAAGTCATCCCGCAGCATAGTGCCAGCTGTCTGGTGCGGCAGCGTAAGGCCTCGTCACGCCCAAGTCAAAGCCGCGCTGACTGGCGCTGCGGGCAGGTGGTGGTCAGGCAGCAAAGCGGTAACAAAGACGATATACTCGGCCCCACGATTGATGACGGGAGAGACGGTTTGCAGACTTATCTGGTTGGGGGCGCAGTGCGGGATCGCCTGCTGGGATTGCCGCAGGGCGACAGGGATCATCTGGTGGTCGGCGCCACCGTGGAACAGATGCTGGCGCTGGGTTTTACCCAGGTCGGTCGCGACTTTCCCGTGTTTCTTCACCCCAAAACCCAGCAGGAGTATGCCCTCGCCCGTACCGAGCGAAAACAGGGTCAGGGTTACACCGGCTTTGTCTGCCACGCCGCCCCCGATGTGACGCTCGAGCAGGATCTGCTGCGCCGGGATCTCACCATCAACGCCATCGCCGAGGATGATCAGGGCCAGCTCCATGATCCCTACGGTGGCATCAAGGATTTGGAAAAACGGCTGCTGCGCCACGTCTCCCCCACCTTTGCCGAAGATCCGTTGCGCATCCTGCGGGTCGCCCGCTTCGCCGCCCGCTTCCACGCTCAGGGCTTTACCATAGCGCCGGAGACCCTCGCCCTGATGAGCAAGATGACGGCCGCTGGCGAGCTGGCCCACCTCACGCCGGAGCGGGTTTGGAAGGAGCTGGAAAAAGTGCTGCTGGGGCCAACCCCGCAGATCTTTATCGAGGTGCTGCGCCAGTGCGGCGCCCTGAAGGCGCTGTTCCCCGAAATCGACGCTCTGTTCGGCGTCCCCGCCCCGGCCAAGTGGCACCCGGAGATCGACACCGGCATCCACACCCTGATGGTGCTGGAGCAGGCGTGCCGGATCTCCCCCGAGCTGACCGTCCGCTTTGCTGCCCTCTGCCACGACCTTGGCAAGGGAGTAACCCCCAAGGAGTTCTGGCCAAGTCATCACGGTCATGGCCAGAAGGGGCTGCCGCTTATTCGCGCCCTGTGCGAGCGGTTCCGGGTTCCCAACGAGTGCCGGGATCTGGCGCTGCTGGTGAGCGATCTGCACACCCACATCCATATCGCCTTTGAGCTCAAGCCCGCCACCCTGCTCAAGGTGTTCGACAAGGCTGATGCCTGGCGTCGCCCCGAGCGCTTTGCCCAGCTGCTGGATGCCTGCCGCGCCGACTTCCACGGCCGCACAGGTTTCGAGGAGCGGGTCTACGCCGAGCCTGACTATGTGGCCGAAGCGCTGGCTGCCGCCCAGGCAGTGCCGGTGAAAGAGATAGTGGCGGCCGGTTACAAAGGGGAAGAGATTAAGGAGCAGCTGGCTAAAAAGCGCACTGATGCCATCAGCCGCATCAAGGATGAGTGGACCTTTATCGAGGAGTAACCTCGGCCCCATAACAGACGGCCGCCTTGACGATGAGATCCGCAAGGAGAACATCGCCAGGGCGGCCGTTTTGCATCCAGATTGATATGTGAGGGGCGCTAACCCCTGCTGGTGCCGTTATGCCGGACCAATTCGCTCCATCAGGCTCATATGGGATGAGCCATCGTGGCGCTTGAGATTCTGGCGATACTCGAACTGGCGCTGGCTCTCCTGTTTGAGCCCCAGAATCAGCGAATAGCACATGGCCAGCATGATCACCGAGAAGGGCAGCGCGGCTATGATGCTGGCCGCCTGCAAGGCCGCCAGGCCGCCGGAAACCAGCAGGATAGCGGCAACCAGCCCCTGCCCCAGACCCCATACGGCGCGGTGCAGCACCGGCGGATCCTGATCACCGATGGAGAGCAGGGTGGTGATGACCAGCGTGCCCGAGTCACTGGAGGTGATGAAGTAGGTGCAGATGAGCAGGGTCAACACAGCCTTGGCGATCCAGCCGAAGGTATCCCAATGCAGCAGCTCGACCGTCTTGTAGAGCGCCAGCGTCACATCCTGATTGACCGCAGCGACCACGCCGCCACCACCAAACAGCTCCAGATTCATCGCCGTACCGCCAAACACGGTGAGCCAGAACATGCCGAGCAGCGAGGGCACCAGCAGCACACCGAGCACAAACTCGCGGATAGTACGCCCCTTGGAGATGCGGGCGATAAACATGCCGACAAACGGCGCCCAGGCAATCCACCAACCCCAGTAAAACGCCGTCCAGCTCGACTGCCAGGCCGAGGTGCCGTTGGCCTCGGTGTTGGTCCAGAAGCTCAGTTTGACGATGTTCTGCAGGTAATCACCGATGTTCTGTACATAGGCGTTGAGGATATAGGTGGTCGGCCCCAGCACCAGAAAGAGCGCGAGCACGAAAACACTCAGCCAGATATTGAGCTCGGAGAGGAGCTTCACTCCGCGCCCGACCCCGGAGACCGCCGAGAGGGTGGCGATCAGGCTGATGCCGCCAATCAGCCAGAGCTGGTTGGACTGCGACACCGCCATACCAAACATCTGGTTGAGGCCGGTATTCATCTGGGAGACCCCCAGACCAAGGGAGGTTGCCACCCCGAACACGGTGCCGAACACCGCCAGCACATCGGCCGCATGGCCCCAGAAGCCGTAAATCCGCTCGCCAAGAATGGGGTAAAGCACGGAGCGGATCGCCAGCGGCAGCTTGCGCCGGTAGCTGAAGAAGGCGAGCGACAGGCCGACGATCACATAGATGGCCCAGGGGTGCAGGCCCCAGTGGAAGAAGGTGAGGCGCATGGCGATCTGGGCCGCCTCCGGGGTCATCCCTTCGGTAATAAAAGGGTTGCCCTGCAGATGGTTCATCGGCTCGGCGATGCTCCAGAACACGAGACCGATCCCCATGCCAGCGCTAAAGAGCATGGAGAACCAGGCGAAGTAGCCGAACTCCGGTACCTGGTCGTCGTCACCCAGCCGGATGCTGCCAAAACGGCTGAACATCAGGTAGACAGCGAAGAACAGGAACAGGGCGACCACCAGAATGTAGTACCACTTGAACCCGGCAATAATCTGATCCTTGGCACCGACAAACCAGGCGGCCGCGGTATCGGGAACAAATACGCCAAACAGCAAAAACAGGGTGATCACGGTGAGGGCCGTCATGGCCATGGTGGGGTTGAGGCCTTTCAATAGCCCTTTGCTTGCTCGCATCCAGCCTCCTTAGTCGTAGTTGAAAAAGTCTTCGCCCACATGATCACCGGCCCCGCCGATGGCGCGATAGACCAGCTTGCCAGCTGCTTGTTCGCGGTGATCCACCAGCGAAACCGAGGGCTGGCCATTCACGGCGTGACGCTTGCCAAGGAAGATGGCCATGGGGACGCCCAGATTGGAGATACCGCTGGTGATCCAGAGGCGATTGAAGTCGTAAGAGCCACCGATGAACTCCAGCTGGGCCAGGCCGGTATCGAGGCCGGTCAGATAGAAGTTCATGGCACTTTCGTCAGGAAAGAGGTGCACCAGCACATAGGCGTAGCGCAATTCATTCACCAACTCCTTTAGGTTGAAAGTACCTGTCTCACTGCAAGAGAGGGGTAACTCACCATCATAGTGGTGTACCTTGAGGTTGTTCGGGTCTTCATCATAGGCAGGCTGATAGCGCACAAAAGCCGAGGTATCCGGCAGTTCATAGCGCACTCTGACCACACGTAACTCGGCCACCAGAGACTTGATATCCAGCTCGTCATTCATCATTTCGCTCCTCAAATGTCAGGGTGAATTCCGTGAAATGCCCGTCAACCTAACACAAAATTAGTTAGAGCAGAAATTATTACAGCAAAAACCATATTGACCTTGAGACGAATTAGGCGGAAAATTTTGCCCCTCTCCATAGCCCTCCAATGACGCACACCCCATGGAAAAACATGATGAAGTGCTGGTCGCCCTGCGCCAGATTATTCGTGCCATCGACATGCACTCTAGGCGCTTAATCAAAGAAGCCGGGCTAACCTCCCCGCAACTTTTGCTGCTCAAAGGGATCGACGAGTTGGGACAGATCTCCATGCGCCAGCTGGCCGATCACACCAACATGAGCCAGGCCACCGCCACCACCATCATGGACCGATTGGAGAGCCGCCAACTGGTGCAGCGCGTTCGCAGCAATACCGACAAGCGCAAGGTTCACGCGACACTGACTGACGCAGGCCGCGCCCTGCTGGCCCAGGCCCCGACCCCGCTGCAAGAGCGCTTCATCCAGCGTTTTCAAGCACTGGAAACGTGGGAACAGACCCTGCTGCTCTCCTCGCTGCAGCGCATTTCCGCCATGATGAATGCAGACGAAATCGATGCCGCCCCGGTGCTGAGCGTCAGACCCCTCACCGAAGAGCAGGCATAAGCTGCTGAACAATTTCAGGCATAAAAAAAGCTCCCGAAAGGGAGCTTTGTTCTATCAGGGGTCGTAGAGGATTACTCTTCCAGGCTGATCCCGATATTGGAGACGCCATCCTGAGAGGCGAATGCTCTGATGGCCAGGATACGATCGCTGTCGCGCTCATGGGCAACCCGCTTGAGCAGTTCAACCTGGAACTCCAGCTCGGCTTCCATGTACTCGTGCTCGTAGAGCTCATCTTCGGTCAGATCCCGTTCTTCCAGCAGCTCGATAAAACCGGCCACGGTACCGACTGACGCATGGCTGGCATCGTTGGCCTCTTCGCCGACCCGGCAGATCACCGAGTTGTAGGCGCAGCCCAGCGCAACACAGGCATCCAGCGCGGGATAGGCACCGTAGGATTCAAACTTGCGGGGATCCGGAATGTGAGACTCGAACTCTTCGAGAATGGCCCCCAGATTGACCCGGGATCCCTTGACGGTGAGGTAGACCCACATCTGATCCAGCGCATGCCGGAAAGCGCCAGCATTGCCAAAGCCGGAGGCCTGACAGAACAGGGCATAGTTGGGGTACATGCGCTCTGCCAGCGCCAGGGTGTAGACGGTCTGTTGCCAAGGCTGTAGCTCGGCCAGTCGCTTATAAAACTTGTCACCAAACACTGGAGTCGGATCCTTTGCAAAATGTGGGGCAGATTGTAGCCCACGAGGCGCGCGGCGAAAACGAAAAAGCGCCCTGGTCGGCTATGTTGCGATATGAAGTCAGGTAAGATGGGTCGAGAGCGGCATCTTGTTGCGCCGCAAATTCTGATAAGGAACAAGAGTATGAGCCAACGTACCCTTCTTTTGCTCAGCCAGGATAATGCTCACTACGAACGGCTGCTCAAGGCCGCCAATCTCCCCCATCTGCGCATTCTGCGAGCCGATAACCAGAGCGATGCCGAGAAGCTGATCGGCGAAGCCCATATTCTGATGGCCGAACCGGCCCGTGCCAAACCGCTGCTGCCCAAAGCCAACAAGCTGAGCTGGTTCCAGTCCACCTATGCGGGAGTCGATGTGCTGCTCGACCCTGACAGTCGCCGTGACTACCAGCTCACCAATGTGCGCGGCATCTTCGGCCCGCTGATGAGCGAGTATGTCTTTGGTCATCTGCTCAGCCTGATGCGCCAAATCCCCCTTTATCGGGAACAGCAGAAACAGCGACTGTGGCAAAGCCACCCCTATCAGGGCCTCAAGGGGCGCACCATGCTGATCTTGGGGACCGGCAGCATTGGTCAGCATATTGCCCACACCGGCAAACATTTTGGCATGAAGGTGCTGGGCATCAGCCGCAGCGGTCGGGAGCGAGCCGGGTTTGATCAGGTTTATCAGCTACCTGCGCTCAACAAAATGCTGGCGCAGGCCGATGTCATCGTCAGCGTGCTGCCAGCCACCCGCGATACCCGTCATCTGTTCAATGCCGCCCGCTTCGAACATTGCAAACCGGGCGCCATCCTGTTCAACGTTGGCCGTGGCAGCGCCGTGCACTCTGGCGATCTGCTCACCGCACTGCGTACCGGCAAGCTGGCGATGGCGGTGCTGGATGTGTTCGAGCAGGAGCCGCTGCCCGCCGACAGTCCGCTGTGGGGCCAACCCAACCTCATCGTCACCCCCCATAACAGCGCCTACAGCTTCCCGGATGATGTGGCCCAGATCTTTGTGCGCAACTACATCCGCTTTATCGATGGCCAGCCACTGGATGGCAAGATCGACTTCGACAAGGGTTATTGACCCTCACTGCGCATGTAAAAAGGCCCCGCCAATCTGGCGGGGCCTTTCATTTCAGGCTGTGACGACAGGAATCAACCCGCTGCCAGCTCCTTGCGATAGCTCTTCACCTTGGCAAGGAACTGACGACGCTCCTTGCCGCTCAGGGGTTCAGCCATAGGCAGCTTGGCGGTCATGGCATTGACCGGGCGGTTGTTGATCCGCAGCTCGTAGTGCAGGTGAGCACCGGTCGAGCGACCGGTGTTGCCGGAAAGGCCGATCTTGTCGCCCATCTTCACTCGCTGACCGGTTTTGACCAGCAGCTTGCTCAGGTGCAGATAACGAGTAGAGAGAGTACGGCCATGCTTGATGACGATATAGGTACCCGCCAGCGGGTGGCTGGTTGCCTTCTGGACGATACCATCGCCAGTCGCCAGCACTGGCGTGCCCACCGGCACCGCAAAGTCGGTACCCTCGTGAGGACGCACCATACCGGTTACCGGATGTTTGCGGGCCGGGTTGAAATTGGAGCTGATCCGATAGCGGCTGTGGGTCGGGTAGCGGCGGAATCCGCGCTCCAGACTGTTGCCCTGACCGTCGTAATAGTTGCCGTCATCGGAGAGCCAGGCCGACACCGTCTTGCCTTGGCTGGTCACTTCCACACCCAGCAGCTGGCTGTTGCCAGTGCTTTTGCCTTCCACCGTCTCCTGGCGTACCAGCACTTTGAACTTGTCGCCCTTCTGCAGATCCTTGGCGAAATTCATCCGCCACTGGAACAGGTTGGCAATTTTCTGGATATGGTTGGCCGGAATCCCCGCATTGCGGGCACTGACATAGAAGCTGCCGTTGATCACGCCGTTGTAACGCTGCGGTTGCCACTCGACCTTCTCATTGATCATGGAGGCGGTATAGGCATCATCGCTGCGCGCCATCACCAGCGTCTGCTTGATGTTCAGGCGGATTTTGAGTTGCTGCAGGATGTTGTCCTGATCGATCAGCAGCTCGATATTCTGGCCCGGCTTGAGGCGCGCCAGATAGTTCTTGTTGTCCGCGTCCAGCACCTTGTAAAGGGTGGTGGTGGAGAGACCGAGATTGTTAAAAATGGCGGTCAGGTTTTCGCCGTTGCGGACCCGGTAATCCTGCCACTGGGGGGTGGTGTCAACCGGGATGTCGTCATCCGGCGCACTTTGATCAACCAGTTCGTGATCGGGAATTTCGTTAAAGTCGGTGTTGTTTTCGTTGGTTGCCGTACCTGCGGTATCAATGGGCAACTCAAGACGCAGCGGCCGCTCAAGGATGTCACCCGGAGCTGGCAATAATGCCACTGCTGACAGGGTCATGGCCGTCAGCATCAGCATGGCGTAAAAGTGTTTGCGGGGAACCGGTGGTTCCCAATTGGCAGCCTGTACTACCAAGGGACGGAGACGTTTCATCCGCTATCCTGTATTTAGATCTAAAGAGTGTGAGTTGCGATGTCAGTTGTGACAAAACCGTATAAAACTGTTTGTTGGACACAAATAGTTACAAATAGTTCATCACAATCTGCATGAACCTCACATTTTATGCATAACCCGCCCGGATGGGCAGAAATGATCGTCTTTTTTAACCATTTTTTCCTATTTTTAAGAACCGGGTCGGATTCGATACTGAATAGAAACCTGAAATGTTGCGATAACTTTTCCATGGAGTGGATATGTCGTTAGCAAAACTGTTAATCAGAATAATTGTCGTCCTGTTCCTGATCGGTGCAGCGCTGCTGTTTGCACTGGAAGTCACGACGGTCCGCCAATCCATCCTCGACCAGATGTCAGCCAACCTGGAAACCGCCATCACCGCTCTCGGGCTGGTGCTGCAAGGAACCCTGCTTAATGACGACAATGTGCTGGCCGAGACCATCGTCAATGCCATGTTCGATGGCGGCTTCGTCAGCTCGGTCACCCTGATCGATCCTGATGGCCAGTTGCTGTTTCAGAAGGTCTTCCACTCTACCCAGCAAAATGTCCCCGGCTGGCTTCCCTCGGTTATCGGCATGCCCCCCGTCAAGATTGAGCAAGAGTTGACCGATGGCTGGCGCATGCTGGGCACTCTGACCCTTGAGGGGCATAGCGGCTACGCCTATCAGCATCTGTGGAATGCCATCAGTCGCACCGGTCTGGCGCTGCTGGCGGGCCTCGTCGTATTTACCCTGATCATCTCCCTGGTGTGCCAACGCCTGCTGCAGCCCCTGGAGCAGATCAACCTGCAGTTGATCCGTATCCGCAAACACCAGTTCAACAGCACCTTGCCCACTCCCTGGTTGCAAGACCTCAAAGAAGTGGCACTTTCCATCAACCAATTGGTTTCCGAACGCAAACGGGATCTGCTGCAACAACGACTCAAAATCACCCAGCTGGGAAAACAGCTGCCACTGACGCCCCCACAGCCGCTGCAAGGAGTGAGCCCGCTGCCGGAAGGTGGGCAACTGCAAAAATTTGTCTCCACACAAGGGGAGATCGCGCTCTATGAGCGTTTCTTGCCCAGTCAGCCCCTCGGTGCCGACAGCGATCTCGCAACCATCCAGAGCGCCCTGCAACAATGGCAGCACTCTCATATAGAGGGGATCTTGCTGCCCCTCTCCCTGCTCAATCATCCGCAATGGTCAGAAATCGTACCTCTGCTAAGCCAGGGTCGCGGCAAGACACTGGATTGGCGCTGGGATGTAGCCACATTCCCGGCCCATGGCCAAGCCACATTGGCTGCGTTGCAGGAACAGGGGTGTGAGCTCGCCTTCAGCGCCATTCCCCTCAATGCGGATACCTTCAATCAACTTGACCCACTCAATCCCATTTTTATCAGCTGTCAGCTGACCGATGCGCCGCTCTACTGGAATCTGCTCTCCCAAACCATGCATGCCGCCGGTTATACCCTGCTGGCAGAATCGGGAGAGTGTCGCGACATCGACAAACTGCGGACCTGGGGTATCGATGGTTATGCCAAGGAGGCGCAATCATGAAGAAGCTCGCCATGCTTTTGCCCCTGCTGTGGCAACCCGGCCTGATGGCTGAAACCGTCACTATCACCACCGGGGGTGAGCAGGGGATTTATCACCAGATAACCAAAGAGTTTTGCCGTCTGGCCCATGAGGTTGATGAGCAACTTGCGTGCACACTGCAGAGCTCATCGGGTTCAATAGAAAACCTGAAGCGGCTGAAGAGTGGCGAGACCTCCTACGCCATGGTGCAATCAGACTGGCTATATCAGGCAAGCCAGGGCTTGGGCCCTTTTGCCACGCAGCCGCAACCTGAGCTGCGCGCCCTGTTTGCCACCCATGCCGAGCCCTTCACCATAGTGATCCGTGCCGATGGCGATATCACTTCACTGGAACAGCTCAAGCTCGCCCCCATCGACATGGGGTTGAAGAGCTCGGGAACCCGCCAGACGGCGCTGACCCTGTTCAACATCTTGGGAGCGAAAGAACAGGATCTCGATCTAAAGAGCATGGCCAACCTGCCGGATGCGCTCTGCAGCAAACAGATCGACGCATTTGCACTGGTGATGGGACACCCGAACCGGATTGTGCTCGACACCGCCAAACGCTGCGCGGTCAGTTTCCTCCCCATCGATGGGGCCACCCGTGATCAGCTACTCAAAGGGGTCAAATATTACCAACGTAGTCAGGTGCCCGCCCGCATCTACCCCGGCAATCTGAAGGCGACCCCCACCTTTGCCATTGCCGCCACCCTGGTCACCAATGCAAACATGCCGGAAGAGTCTGTCTATCGTCTGACCAAGGCCATGCTGACCCAGCAGACCAAGTTCAATGAGCAGACTTATGGCTACGCCAATATGTTTCACCGGGCACGCAATAAAACCGGCCCAGTACTGAGTATTGAGCAGCATCCGGGCGCGGCTAAATATTTCGAGGAGCTGAAAGCGGCAGGCAAGCTATAGCTGGCGACGGGGAGAGCGCAGTTGCTCGCTGGAGAAACGGGTCTTCATCGATGTCCACTGCGCCAGCCGATCGGCACTCCCCGCCAGCGTCCCTTCCCGCCGTGACTTCATGATCCAGATGCTTTTGGCATCGAAGCTGTAGACGGGGATGAGATCGGTTCGCTTGCTGCCCGGCAGGATCCGGCTGTTGATGTTGTCGAGCACCAGTGGATCAGCCTTGGGCGTCGGAAAATAGAGAGTCACCATGTGGAACTGGTTGTAACGCACCGCCTTGACGTAGGCCAGCCGCAGCTTCTTCTCATCCACCCCCAACTCCATCAGGGTGTAGTACTTGGAGATGCTGTAATCCTCGCAATCCCCCCCCCGGGCGCCGATGAACTCCAGCGGATTGGCCCAGTAATCCTCATCTCCCCACAGCTTGGGATCCTCGCTGTAGGTCAGATTGTTGAAGTAGTTGTTCACCAGCTCGATCTTCTGCTGGTCGGTTGTACCCGCTCTGGGGGTGAGCAGGCGAGAGAATGCCTCGGCCCGCTGGATGGCCCGGCCACCATACACTTCCTGCAGCTTGGCCCGCAGATCCGGACTGGCAATATATTCGGAAAGACGCGAAGCCTGCACGTTGGCGCAACATAGCGCCAGAGTACAGGCCGGGATCAACAACCATTTCATACCGGACACTCCATGTCAGATGCTGGAGGTCAGTATAGCCCCTCCGGATGAGAGGCTCAGCCGCTGATCAGCGACATTGGGCAAATGCGTCTGCCAGTTGCTGCATGAATTGGGGATAACCATCCGGGCCGAGCGGTACCTGTTCACCCACCTCATCAAGCAACAGCACCTTGGCGCCGGTATTGCGTGCCACCGATTCGATCACAGCCGGTGAGAATTGCGGCTCGGCATAAATGCAGCTCGCCTGCTTCTCTTCCAGTGCCTTGCGGATATCCACCAGGGTCTTGGCGCCCGGGCGACGCTCAGGGCTCACGGTAAAGTGACCCTTTGAACTCATGCCGTAGTGGCGCTCCCAGTAGCCATACGCCTCGTGGAATACAAAGTACCCCTTCTCATTCACCGCCTTCATTTGGCCAGCAATCACCTTGTCTTTGGCATCCACTGTGGTATCAAATGCCGCGAGGTTGGCGTCATAGCGAGCCTGATTGGCCGGATCCAGCTTGCCCAATTCACTTGCGATCGCCTTGGCAATCACTTTGGCCTGCGTCGGGCCAAGCCAGATATGGGGATCGACCCCTTCGTGATGATGTCCTTCATGCCCTTCATCATGGTCACCGTGCTCGTGGGCAGCATGATCGTGATCATCATGGTCATGGGAGTCATGACTATCCTGAGTCGCGTAGTTGAACAGCGGCATCCCCTCAACCTGAGTCAGGGCCAGAGCATGGGGATGATTGGCCAGCGGCTTGGCCATAAACCCTTCCAGCTCTGGGCCAACCCATACCACCAGATCGGCACTATTGATGTTGCGAATATCGGAGGGACGCAGGGAAAAATCGTGGGGAGAGGCGCCGGTCGGCAGCAATACCTTGGGCTCGCTCACCCCGTCAGTGATCGCCGCGGCGATGAAGCCAAGGGGCTTGATGGTGGTCAGTACCTCAATGGCACGAACAGGCAAACTCACCGCCAGCAGGGCAGTGAAAAGCGCAATAATTCTCATTGGTGAATCTCGTCAGGGGGTGAGTATGTGATAATATAACAGCCGCTTTTTGTTATATTATAACTCTCACTGGCTGTAAACCCCGGAGTTGTCATGAGCCAACTGGTAGAGCTGAAAGAGGTCTCTCTCTCGTTTGATGGACGCTCTGTGCTCGACAAGGTCTCCTTTACCCTCAATAAAGGCAAAATCACCACACTAGTCGGCCCCAACGGGGCGGGCAAGAGCACCCTGAGCAAGCTGGTGCTGGGCCTGCTCACGCCGGATTCAGGCAAGATCACCCGCAGCCGCGATCTGAGAGTCGGCTATGTACCGCAGCGCCTCTATCTGGATCCCACCTTGCCGCTGACGGTGCGTCGCTTCCTGCAACTGGGCAAAAATAGCCGCCTCTCCATCGAGGAAGCTCTGGCCCGGGTGGGCGCAGAGGGATTGCTGGAAAACCGGATGCAAAAACTCTCCGGCGGTGAGATGCAGCGGGTGCTGCTGGCCCGCGCCCTGCTGGTCAAGCCCGAGCTGCTGGTACTGGACGAGCCGGTGCAGGGTGTGGATATCAATGGCCAGATCGAACTCTACGCCCTGATCGGCCAACTCGCCGCCGAGTTCAATTGCGCCGTGCTGATGGTCTCCCACGACCTGCATCTGGTGATGGCCAGCACCCACGAGGTGATCTGCCTCAATCGCCACGTCTGCTGTCATGGCGAGCCGGAAAGCGTGGCCCGCCACCCCGAATTTGCCCGTCTGTTCGGGCGACCGGAGCAGGAGGTGCTGGCGGTCTATACCCACCATCACCACTGCGACGGCGAACACCATCATCATGAACCGCAGGCCCCCGTCATCCGCCTGCCTTCTCGCAACAACGCTCACAGCAAATAGCGCAAGCAACAGGACATTCAAGTGGACAGCTTTCTGTTATACGCCCTCGCGGCCGGTCTCGGCATCGCCCTGCTGGCCGGCCCCCTCGGCAGCTTCGTGGTATGGCGCAAGATGGCCTATTTTGGCGACACCCTCTCCCATGCCTGTCTGTTTGGCATCGCGCTGGGCATCCTGCTGCAGGTCGATCTCACCCTGGCGGTGGTGGTCTGCTGCCTCGCCATGGCGATGCTGTTGGTGATCATGAGCCGCAACCAGCAGGTCGCGACCGATACCCTGCTCGGCATTCTGGCCCACAGCGCCCTGTCCCTCGGTCTGGTTACCTTGAGTTTTATGGATAACGTGCGGGTGGATCTGATGGCCTACCTGTTTGGCGACCTGCTCTCGGTACAACCGATGGATCTGCTCTGGATCTACGGCGGTGGCGCACTGGTGCTGCTCACCCTGTGGCGACTGTGGGATCCCCTGCTCTCCATGACCATCTCGGAAGAGCTGGCACGGGTAGAAGGGATCCGGGTCGACGTGTTGCGCTGCGTACTGATGCTGCTGATCGGGCTGGTGATTGCCGTGGCGATGAAATTTGTCGGCGCGCTGATCATCACCTCCCTGCTGATCATCCCCGCCGCCACCGCCCGCCGCTTCAGCCAGACGCCGGAGCAGATGGCCGGCTTTGCCGCGCTGATTGGCTGCCTCGCCGTGCTGGGTGGATTGACCCTCTCCTGGTATCAAGATACTCCTGCAGGGCCTTCTGTCGTCGTCTGCGCCACCAGCCTGTTTGTGCTGAGCCAGTTCAAAAAAGCCTGATAACCCAGGCAATTACAACGGCATGCTCTGGCGTGTCTCCATCATCAGCCACTGGCGCAACCGGCTGATGGCGGGCTCATGGGCCCGCGAGCGCTTGCAGGTGAAATAGAAGGCATCCCCCGTCTCCAGCTGGTGTACCGGCAAAGCCACCAGCTGGGGATCATCGGGCCGCAACATGTAGTCATTCACGAACGCCACCCCCTGATCCCAGGCCGCCGCCTCCATCGCCAACAGCACATGGCTGAAGTGGTGCATCCGTGCCTCGTCCGGAATAACCAGCCCGCCGGCCTTGGCCCAGCGCTGCCAATCCTCCCCCCGCGCCTTGTAGATGGACTGCACCGACAGCAGCGGCAACTGCCAGATGGCCTCAGGCCACTCCCCGCTGATCTGCTGCAACAGGCGGCGACTACAGACCGGAAAGAGCCGCTCCTGATAGATAAGATCGTGGCAGTAGCCCCGTCCGTGGGGTGAGACTGTGATAAAGCAATCCGCCACCCTATCAGATAGCTCAGGATCTTCCGCCACCATCTCCAGACTCAAGTCCAGCTCGGGGTAGAGCTGGCGCAATCCAGCCAACCGCGGGATCAGCCACTTAACCGCAAACGAGCTGTAGACCGCGAGGCGCAACCGCATCTCGCCGCCACCGCGCAGCTGTTCGCTGCTCTGGGCAATCTGGCTAAGCCCGGCAGCAATCCCTTCGAAGTAGCTCTCCCCCTGGGTTGTCAGCGAGAGCAACCGCCCCTGACGCAGCAGCAACCGCTCCCCCAGAAAATCCTCCAGCAGGCGGATCTGGTGGCTGACCGCACTCTGGCTGACGTTCAATTCAAGGGCGGCACGGGAGAAGCTGAGCAGCCGGGCCACCACCTCGAAATATTGCACCGCACGCAGGGGAGGAAGCTTCATTATCTAAATGTCTCATGAGTGGTCATTTTTTATCATTTTACTGGATATCAACCGGCACGCTACCCTCCGCCCATCTGAAGTGGGAGGTGGTATGAATGCAGTAGGGATCGGCATCCTTTATCTGGTGCTGGGCAATATGGTGGCGGTCTTTTCCGATGCGCTGGTCAAGGTGCTGGAGCCGGATCAGCCCATCTTCCAGTTTGTCTTTTTCCGCCAGCTCTCGGCCGCCATTCTGCTGATGCCCTGGCTGCTCTGGTCATGGCGCCGCAATCCACCGGTGGCCATCAAGTGGCACCTGCTGCGGGCCCATATCTGGGCGGTCGGCGTCTGCCTGATGGTAGTGGCCCTCACCCGCTTGCCGCTCGCCACTGCCAATGCCCTCTTCTATGCCGCCCCCCTGATGATGGTGCCGCTGGCGGTGTGGATGGCGGGGGAAGCGATCTCGCGCCAGAAGGTGCTGACCGCGGTTATCGGGTTTATCGGGGTATTGATCGTGCTGCGCCCGACCGAAGTGAACTGGGCCGCACTGGCGGCGCTCGGGGTGGCGCTGTCGATGGCGCTCAACAACCTGCTGATCAAGCGGATCCCGCTCAAGCAGCCCATCGCCCAGACCCTGTTTTTCACCAACGTGCTGAGCATGCCCTTTATCCTGGTGCTGGCATTGTGGGAAGGGGGCGACTGGCAGTGGCAGATGTGGTGGCCCGCCTTCGGCTCCTCGGTGCTGATCATGGTCTATGCGGGATTGTGCGTAGTGGCCTATCGCAAGGCGGAGGCGAGCAAGATCGCCTCGGCGGAGTACACCGGTCTGCTGATGGCGGTGGCCATCGGGGTATGGTTGTTTGACGAGCAGCCGGGCCTGCCGCTGCTGCTGGGCTGTATCTGCATCGTCCTGCCGCTCATCGCCATGGCGCGCAGCAAGCCAAAACCGCTGGCCGAGCCGGCGGTTTAAGCACTCAGGGTCGTGCCAGCAAAGGGGCGACCCTTTGCTGCAGATGGGGGACGATCTCATCCTCGAACCAGGGATTCTTTTTGAGCCAGAGGGTATTGCGCGGGGAGGGATGCGGCAACGGCAGCCAGCCGGGGCCATAGTCGGCCCAGCGGCGCACCGTATCGGTGAGCGATCCCTTGACTGCCCCCCGCAGATAGTAGGCTTGTGAATATTGGCCGATCAGCAGGGTCAGCTCGATATTGGGCAGCAGCATCAATACCTTGTCGTGCCAGGTGGGTGCGCACTCGGGTCTGGGTGGCAGATCGCCGGATTTTCCCCTGCCAGGATAGCAGAGCCCCATCGGCATGATGGCGATGCGGGATTGGTCGTAAAAGGTGGCCTTATCGACACCAAGCCACTGGCGCAGCCTGTCACCAGAGGGGTCATACCACGGGATACCGCTGGCATGCACCCGGGTGCCCGGAGCCTGACCGATGATCAGCAGGCGGGCACTCTCGGCCCCGCGGATCACCGGACGAGGCCCCAGCGGCAGATGAGCCTCGCACAGACGGCAGGCCCTGATTTGCTCAAACAACTTATCGATTCGCTGCATGACGTTGATAGTACCAGCATTTCCCTGTTTTCCCTCTTGTGGAAACAGGGCGCGCCCCCTACTATCGCCATGGGTGTTTAATTTAATAAACGGACAATAATGAAAAACTGGCTAGGTACCGGCACCGCAACCCTCTCCTTCATCCTGTGGGGGATGCTGCCGCTCTATTATCAATTCATGCCCGAGGTCAACATGTGGGAGCTGATCTCCCACCGGGTGCTCTGGTCTGTGGTGCTGCTGGGTGCCCTGTTTTTGCTGCTTGGCCACCAGGTGCCGTGGGCACGGTTGCGCAGTGAGCCGCGCCAGCTCGGCCTCATTCTGCTGGCGGGCCCCGTTATGTCCATCAGCTGGTGCATGTTCACCTGGTGCCTCACTACCGGGCAGGTGCTGACCACCAGCCTCGCCTTCTTTATGACCCCGCTGTTCAATATCGTATTCGCCGTCATCTTCCTCAAAGAGCGGCTCACCCCGCAAAAGCATCTGGCGGTCGCCCTGGCGCTGGCGGGGCTCGCCTACATGCTGTTCTGCTACGGCCAGCTCCCCTGGTTCTCCCTCATCATGGGGGCCAACTTCGCCTGCTATGGCCTTATCAAGAAGAAGATCCACTACGACACCGGCACCAGCCTCTATCTGGAAGCCATGGTGCAACTGCCCGTCGCGCTGATCATCATCGGCACGCTGGCGTGGCACGGGGAAGGGGCATTCGTGAACGGGGATTTGGCCGACAAGCTGCTGCTGATGGGCAGTGCGCCCGCCACCCTGCTGCCGGTGGGACTGTTCTGCTACGCGGTGGCGAGAACCCGGATGAGCACTGTGGGGCTGCTGCAATATATCGAGCCCAGCCTCGCCTTCCTGCTCGCCATCTACTGGTTTGGTGAGGCGCCGGACCCCATCAAGGCAGTCGGTTTCGCCTTTGTCTGGGCAGGTCTGCTGGTGAGCCTGTTACCGCTGCACCGGCTCAAGCGCCGCCCTCAGGGCGTACCGCGATAGGACTCCAGCACCTTGTGCCAGCGGGGATCCCTGTCCATCTGCTCGGCGATGTCGTTGAGGGTGGCATGCAGCTCGGGACGGGATTTGGGCAGCAGGATATGGCGGGTATAGCTGGATTGGGGGAAGGGCGAGATAAACAGCTTGCCCTGATAGTGCTGTGCGTCGATGAAAAAGCCCAGCGATGAACCACTCACCAGCGTCACATCAATGCGGCCGCGCACCAGCAGCTCAAGATTGGTCTTCACCTTCTTGGCATCCTGACGTACCAGCTCGCCGCGGCTGGCCGCATCATCGATCCCCTGATAGCGGTAGCCCTCCACCCCGCCAAACACCAGCCCCCTGAGGGAGTCAGGCCCGCGGTAGGTGACCGGGTTGTCGATGTTCGAGACCAGCTCGTTGGTGTCGCGCATCACCGGAAAGGTCCAGAGATAGCGCTCGCGATGGGGATCCCCCACCCAGGAGGGATTGACCCAGACAACCAGACCGTCAAAGTCGGGATCTGCCATCTCCAGCGCCAGCCGGGCGCGATTGACCAGCCAAAGCTCGATTCTGGGTTCACCCCCCAGCTTTTCATTGAGATACTTGACCAGCTCGCGGCTCAGCCCTGCATCCACTCCGGTGTTGAAGGGGGGATGCTGATGGTAATCGTAGAGACGGATCGTCTCCCCCAGAGCCGGGACCGACAACAGTAACCACAACCAAAACCAGACTCTCATCGCACCTCCTTGAGCTGCCTCTGAGTTTGGCACAGAGAATTTGAATGAGAGAACCCGCGACCACCACTCCAGCGCCGCAACCATCCGCCCCTTCCCGCTGGTCTGTCTATATGGTGCGTACTGCCACCGGCCTGCTCTATACCGGGATCAGCACGGATCCGCTGCGCCGTCTGGGCCAGCACCAGAGAGGCAAGGGCGCTCGCGCCCTGCGCGGCAAGGGGCCACTGACGCTGGCGTGGCAACAGGAAGTCGGCGAGAAGGGGGCAGCCCTGCGCATCGAATATCGCCTCAAGCAACAGCCGAAATCCTTCAAGGAGCAGCTGATCCACAGCCCGGCACTCTGGCAGAGCTGGAGCCCCCAGTGGTTACCCGCAGCCACCCAGCCTTGAGGACGACAGGCAAAAAAAGGCCACTCGATGAGTGGCCGGAAAGGGGAAATCAGGGAGCATCACACAACGTCTTGCACAACCTCAGGCGGGTTAGAGGTAGGTATTGGAACGCTTGCTGCGGTTGCTGATCAGCCAGCAAACCGCCAGCACCAGCAACAACCAGGGGGCCAGCTTGATGATCAGAGCAAGCATGCCGCCCAGCGCCCCAAGCAGCACGAACAGGCTGCTCACCAGCAACATGGCTACCAGGGTAAAACCGGTCAGTGCCATGACCAGCAGCACCACCAGCAATATGAAAAATTCCAGCATAACTTGCTCCTTATCAGTACCTTGTCTGCCGGCTTGGCAACCCTTCGGTCAATCCAGCCAGCGCTTCAATTCATAACGGGGTGGCATCATCAGCACCGCCAGCAGATAGGCGGCCAGTGCCAGCGGCGGCATCAGGATCAGGGCGAGCAGTGCCACCACCCGCACCGTGACTCTGGAGACCCCCAACCGCCTGGCAATACCGGCGCAGACCCCGGTCAGCTTGCGATTCACCAGATCCTTGGGCCAGGGGCTCATGATTACGCCTCCGCCTTCTGGCCTTTGAGGCGAGCCAGCTCGCGCTCGATCTCGTCATTGAGCTCCAGCTCGCGGAACTGGGCCTCCAGCGAGGGATTCTGCCCCAGAGTGGCCGCCTCCAGCTGGGCTTCCAGCTGATCGACCCGGCCCTGAAAACCGTCAAAGCGCGCCATCAGCTCATGCATACGCTGGTTGTCCACCTGAGCGCGGGCACGAATGCGGCTGTGGGCTGTCTGCTCGCGCAGGGTCAGCAGTTTCTGCTTCTCGCGCGCCTCGGTCAGCTTGGCAGCCAGCCGTTCGCTGTCGGCGGTAAGCTGAGCCAGCACCTCGGCCACCCGGGCCTTGTCCTGCTCCAGCTGTTCACATTTTTTGACCTCCGCCAGCTTCTCGGTGAGGGCTGCGCGGGCCAGATCCTCACGTCCCTTCTGGATGGCGAGCTCGGCCTTGGCCGACCACTCCAGGATCTGCGCCTGCAGCGCCTGCTGGTAACGCTCCAGCTGCTTCTGTTCGGCAATCACGCGGGCGGCCTGGGTACGCATCTCGACCTGCACCTGCTCCATCTCTTCGATCATCAGGCGCAGCATCTTCTCCGGCTCTTCACTCTTGTCGAGCAGGCTGTGCAGGTTGGCATTTATCACGTCGGTCAGGCGGCTGAATACGCTCATGGTCTGGCTCCTTGTTGATGGGATGGCTATCTCTTCCCATAGCATTACAAGAGCCGTGCCAAGAAAAATTATTGTTGTTTTACATATAGATGGGAATTTACTGAGGAAATTCAAGAAGGGCTTGTTGGTGAGAATAGCCAACCTTGTGGTGATTTTTACCAACAAAAAAGGGAGCCTGTGGCTCCCTTGTCGATTCGTCTGCAATATCCGTCAGGCGGCGTGGCTGTGGCCCAGCTTGCTGTCCAGTTCGGTCAGCTTGGCCTCCATCCGGGCACGGCAGGTGTCGGAGAGATCGCGAATGCCGCTGGCACCGTGCTCCTTGCTGCAGACCGGCGCCATCACTTCCACCAGCACTTCGCCGTTGTCCCAGCGATTGAGGTCGACCTGACCGAAGTAGCTGGAGCAGACGATGGGCACCACGGGCACTTCAGCCTGTACCGCAGTGTGGAAAGCGCCCGCCTTGAATGGCAGCAGGCCACGTCCCTGGGAGCGGGTCCCTTCCGGGAACATCCAGATGGAGGTGCCGCGGTTCTTGATACGATCCACCACCTGACCTATGGTGCCGATGGCACGGGAGCGGTTGGAGCGGTCGATCAGCACGTTGCCGGAGAGCCAGAAGATAAGGCCGAACAGCGGCAGCCAGAGCAGGCTCTTTTTGCCTACCGCCACCACGCCGGGCTGCACCGCACCGGTCACGGTGAAGATGTCGAAGTTGCTCTGGTGGTTGCAGACGTAGACCGCCGGGCCGACCGATTTGACCTCGTCGGCCACCGTCACCTTGACTCGCAGCCCGATCAGCGGGCAGACCGCGTGATACATGCGGGCGAAGACATAGACGTTGTTGGGATGGCGCGGACGAACCAGACAGAGCAGCAGGCCGAACAGGAACCAGAAAATGAGCAGCAGACCAAGCAGCAGCACACGGGCAATTTTGAGCATCGAACACCTCGAGTTTTAACTCGGCGCAGTATACTGATCCCCCTTTTAGCGAACAAGCGTTCGCCAAACAGAACCGACCACCCCGTCGCGCCACACACATTGCTGCTCATCAATACGCCGCCGACTTGCCCCACCCGCCATTGGTCGTTAGGATGGCCCCATCTTGATGGACGGGGCGAACATGATGTTGCAACAACGGGTAGCGAAACATCTCCTGCTGCTGGTCTGCCTGCTGGTGCTCAATTGTGCGGCCCAGCCGCTGGCCCGGCTTGCCCTGCTCGATCATGCCCTCAGCTGTCAAGCGCTGCCCGTTCCAGGCTCGGCAACGGATCAAGAGGATGCCAAACCGGCCAGCCCGCAACCCACCAGCTGCCAGCTCAACGGCAAGTGGCTAAGCGCCGCCACCCTGCTCTGCGTCGAACAGCTATTCTTTGCCGTGGCCGTGCTGATCGCCCTGCTGGCCCCCCTTTGGCGCTACACACCGCCACTGCCCCCTCCCAGAGTCATCTCGCCGCCCGAGCGGCGTCTGCACCTCACCCTCTGCGTCTGGCGGGAATGAGTTCGGCAGCGTTCTTTCGTTAGCTGTCACTCAATTTTTGCGAGACCAAAAAGATGTCGAATCTCTTCAAGGCGGCCCTGCTACTGGGCGGTCTGCTGTGGCAATCCATGGGATTGGCCAGCGACACGGGCTGGCTCACCAGCCCACAGAATGATCACGCCCGGGTACGGCTGCAGGCCGACCGCAGCACGGCAGATCAGACCCGCATCCTGCTCGATGTCGAGCTGGAGTCGGGCTGGAAAACCTACTGGCACAGCCCGGGAGAAGGGGGCATTGCTCCCCAGACCCTGTGGGACGAGCCGGTCGGAGACTTTCAGTGGCACTGGCCGGTGCCACGTCACTTCGAGGTAGCCGGGCTCAGCACCCAGGGTTATCAGGGTGAGGTGACCTTCCCCCTCAGCCTCAACTATCCCGCCGGGCAACCGCTCAAGGGGACTCTACGCCTCTCCACCTGCAGCAATGTCTGCATCCTGACCGACTTCCCCTTCACCCTCGCGGTGGATAGCGCCGCCCCGGCCGACTTCGATTTTGCCTGGGCGAAAGCGATGAGTACCCTGCCCCAGCAATTGCCTGCCGAAACCCGGGTCGAGCTGGGTTATCAGCACAACCAGCTGCAACTGCGCGCCGAGCGGGCAGAGGGCTGGCAATCACCGGCCCTCTTTATCGATGCACTGGAGGGGGCCGAATTTGGCAAACCGGCGCTTGAGGTCGAGGGCAACACCCTGATCGCCCGGGTGCCGGTGAGCGATGGCTGGCAGGGGGATGCGCCGGATCTGCGCGGCCAATCTCTCGGCCTGCTGCTCACCAGCGGCGAACAGGCGTGGCAGGCCAAAGGCTCGATTGGCGAAGCGCTTGCGCTGCCAGCGCCGAGCCAACCCCTCTTCTGGTTGTTGGGGGCGACGCTGCTCGGCGGCCTGATCCTCAACCTGATGCCCTGCGTGCTGCCGGTGCTGGCGCTCAAGCTGGGGTCTGTGCTGCAACATCAGGAGCGTGAACAGGGAGCAGTGCGCAAGCAGTTCCTCGCCGCCAGCGCCGGGATCATCGCCTCCTTCTGGGTGCTGGCGGCCATGAGCAGCCTGCTGCGCGCCACGCAAGGGGCCGTCGGCTGGGGCATCCAGTTCCAGAGCGCCGGTTTTATCGGCTTGATGGTGCTGGTCACCCTGCTGTTTTGCGCCAACCTGTTGGGGCTGTTCGAGATCCGCCTGCCCAGCGCCCTCAGCACCCGCCTCGCCACCAGCGGCGGCAACGGCCTCGGCGGTCACTTCCTGCAGGGGAGCTTCGCTACTCTGCTGGCTACCCCCTGCTCGGCCCCCTTCCTCGGTACCGCGGTGGCCTTTGCGCTGGTGGCGCCACTTGGCCAGCTCTGGCTGATCTTCACCGCCCTCGGGATTGGCATGAGCCTGCCCTGGCTACTGGTGGCAGCCCTGCCACGGCTCGCCCTCTGGTTGCCGAAACCGGGGCGCTGGATGAACCATCTGCGCATCCTGCTTGGCCTGATGATGCTGGGCTCCAGTCTCTGGCTCACCAGCCTGCTCGACAACCATCTCGGCAGCTATGCCACCGGCTGGCTGATGGCTGCCATGCTGCTGGCACTGCTGGCTGGCATCATCTGGCGTTACGGCATGCGCGGCTTCACGCTGGCGATCGCCCTTACCGCCCTGATTGGCAGCCCCCTGCTGCTGAGTGGCGCCTTTAGCGCGCAGGGCTCGGCCAGTGTTGACAAGGTGGTCTGGCAACCGCTCTCTGAACGCGCCATCACAGATGCGCTGGCCCAGAACAAGCGGGTCTTTATCGATGTCACCGCCGACTGGTGCGTCACCTGCAAGGCCAACAAATACAACGTGTTGCTGCGCGATGAGGTGCAACAGGCCCTCTCTGCCCCCGATGTGGTGGCCCTGCGCGGCGACTGGAGCAAACCAAGCGACACCATCGCCGCCTTCCTGCGTAAGCGGGGCGCGGCAGCCGTCCCCTTCAACCAGATTTACGGCCCGGAGTTGCCGCAGGGGGTCACGCTGTCCCCCCTGCTCGACAAGGACGATCTGCTGACCACATTGCACAAGGCTGGCCTGCTTCAGGCTGGCACCACCCGATTTTAAGGAGCAACCATGAAACCGACTTTGAGCGCCCTGACCCTGCTGGCCTCCCTTTCCGCAGCCCTGCTGGCTCCGGTCCTGCACGCCGCCCCCTTCACCCCGGAGCAGGAGGCGCGTATCAAGGAGCTGATCCGCGAGACCCTGATCGCCAATCCCAAGATCCTCGATGAGGCCGCCGAATCCTGGGAGAAACAGAACGCGGCAGCCCAGGAGGCGCAGCTTGGCAACTTCATCAAGGGCAACAAGGATGTGCTGTTCAACAGCGCCACCAGCCCGCGTCTGGGAGCCAAAAACCCCAAGCTGACGCTGGTACTGTTCACCGACTACAACTGCCCCTACTGCAAGCAGTTCGATCCCCAGCTGACCAAACTGCTCAAGGCCTATCCGGACGATCTGGGGCTGGTGATCAAGCTGCTGCCGTTCAAGGGGCAGAGTTCTGCCAAGGCGGCCCAGTACAGCCTGACCCTGTGGCAGCAAGATCCTGCCAGCTTCCTCACTCTGCACGACAAGCTGATGAGCAAGCAGGGGATGCTGACCGAGGCGGACATCAACAAGGCACTGGCCGCCACCGGCAACACCGCGCTCAAACCGGCCGCCAAGGCGACCGAAGAGCTGCGCAACAGCCTGCGCATCGGCACCATTCTGGGGGTACAGGGCACTCCGGCGACCCTGATTGGCAACCAGCTGGTGCCGGGCGCCATCCCCTATGAGGAGCTGGAGCAGCTGGTGAAGGCCGAACTGGTCAAGCAGGGGTAAGGGATGACCACCAATCCTCAACCCCGCTGGCGCCGCTGGGGCAAGGAGGCGCTCTGGCTGCTGCTGATGGCGCTGATCATCTCGACCCTGCTGGATCTGTGGCGCAGCCCAACCCTGCCAGAAGGGGCGATGAGCGCCCCCGTCACTCTGCAGGATGGCACCAGTACGGATCTCGCCACCCTGAGCCAGGGCAAGCCGCTGCTGGTCTACTACTGGGCCAGCTGGTGCGGGGTGTGCCGTTTCACCACCCCGGCGGTACAGCAGCTCTGGCAAGAGGGGGAAAACGTGCTGACGGTGGCGCTGCGCTCCGGCAATTCGGAGCAGTTAGCCAAGGGGATGAGCAAGAAGAGGCTCACCTTCCCGACCCACAACGACGAGTCGGGAGCGCTGGCCGCCAAGTGGCAGGTAGGGGTCACCCCGACGTTCCTCGTCATCAGGGATGGGACGCTTGTGAGCAGCACCACCGGCTGGAGCTCGAAGTGGGGCTTGCAGCTGCGGCTCTGGTGGGCGTCGCGCTAGCCACGCAACAACATTGCCTTCAACAGGGCCATCCCACCGGATGGCCCTTTTTTATGCCGACATTTTTATCCCGACATCAGACGGGGAGCTGCATCCCGCGCACCTGAGCCAGCAGGGCGGTCACCGCCGCCGAGCGCAACGCATCCGGGGCGTAGCAGAGCCCCACCCGCCGCTTGAAGGAAGAGGCCGCCAGCTCGGCGACTGTACAACCGGGCAGACAGAGGGAACGGGGCAACCAGCCGATCCCCGCCCTGGCGGCCACCATAGTCGCCGCCAGTCGCAGCGACCCTGCCCGCCCCGGATAGAGGGGCGCCTGATTGCCGAGAATGGCGATAAGCCGCAGGTGGGATTCGTGGCGCGGGCAAGTGACCCAGGGCTCGTCCGCCAGCTCAGCCGGCGTTAGCGCCCCCTTGCCCGCCAGCGGATGATCCGGCGGCAGCACCAGCACAAACTCCTCTTCCAGCAGGGGGATAAAGAGCTCGTCACCGCAACGCAGGGATTCACACCCCAGCCGCACATCGCCACAGCAACCCTCCTCCAGAGTCAGCAGGATCTCCTCGTAGGCGAGTACCCCGTTGACCAGCGTCCCCACCACGCCATCGCCAAGGTCTGCCTCAATCCCCACCGTCAGCTCGAGGCAGGGGGAGGTTTCACGAAACTCGCGGGCGAGGGAGTCGGTGTCGGCGATCAGCCGCTTGGCACGGGGATAGAGCCGGTGGGCCGCTTCGGTCCCCTCCACCCCGCGCGCCTGCCGCACAAACAGGGTCACCCCCAGCTCATCCTCCAGCGTCTTGATGGTGGTGGAGAGGGTGGGCTGGGTAATGAAGAGGCGGGTAGCGGCCGCCGTGATGTTGCGCTCCTCGAAGACAGCCACAAACGCACGCAGAGTTCGCACATCCATAGAATTCACCTATACCAGACAGTCATAAAAGCCATTTTTCACGGCGACACGGGGCAAATATAGTGGTTCACCTGCCACAAGGCATCCCAATTTTCTATATCAGCGTCTATCAACACAGCCAGGAGCCATCATGCGCCATCTCTCTGTCATCGGCTTCGGGGCCATGGGCTCCGCCCTCGCCACCACCTTGCTCAAGGCGGGCCATCCGGTCACCGTCTGGAATCGCAGCGCCGCCAAGGCAGCCCCGCTGCAAGCGCTGGGCGCGACTCTCGCCCCCTCGGTTGGTGCAGCCATCGCTGCGAGCGATATCACCCTTGTCTGCGTCGATAACTACTCCGTCAGCCAGCAGTTGCTGGACGAAGCCCGCGATGCGGTGGCGGGCAAGCTGCTGGTGCAGCTCTCTACCGGCAGCCCGCAGGGGGCCAGAGCGCTGGAGAGCTGGAGCCATGCCCGCGGCGCCCGTTATCTCGATGGCGCCATCCTCTGCTTCCCGGATCAGATCGGCACCACTGATGCCAGCATCATCTGCTCGGGGGCCATCGCTGCCTTTAGCGAGGCCGAGCCGGTGCTGCGCCTGCTCGCCCCCACCCTCGACCATGTGGCCGAGGCGGTGGGCGCCGCCGCGGCGCAAGATTGTGCCGTCGCCGCCTACTTTGCCGGTGGTCTGCTCGGTGCTCTGCACGGCGCGCTGATCTGCGAGGCGGAAGGGTTGCCGGTGGCCAAGGTGTGCGCCCAGTTCAGCGAGCTCTCGCCCATTCTCGGTGGCGATGTGGCCCACCTTGGCAAGACGCTGGCGAGCGGCGATTTCGATCACCCCTACGCCAGCCTGAAAACCTGGAGCGCCGCCATCAGCCGCTTGGCCGGTCATGCCACCGACGCCGGGATCGACAGCCGCTTCCCGCGCTTTGCCGCCGATCTGTTTGAGGAAGGGGTGGCGCAAGGGTTTGGTCAGCAGGAGGTGTCGGCCCTCATCAAGGTGCTGCGGGCTCGCAACGGAGCGGCACAATGAACGAGCTGACCAACCAACCCCAAATTGCGCTGGTCACCGGCGCCGCTGGCGGGATTGGCCGCCAGCTCTGCATCGGGCTGGCCGAGGCAGGTTATCGGGTGATCGCCACCGATCTGGCTCCTCACGCTTTCGACCATCCCGAGATCCACTTTCACCCGCTCGATCTGCGCGATGAGCAGGCCATCGTGCGGCTCTTTGCCGAGGTGCGCACGCAGCACGGCGGCATCCATCTGCTGATCAACAACGGCGCCATCAGCAAGTTCCACACCCGCTTCGAGGAGCTGAGCGCAGCCCAGTTTGATCAGGTGATGACGGTCAATGTGCGCGGTGCCATGCTCTGCGCCCGCGCCTTTGTGCAGGCCAACCGCGGGTTGCTCTATGGCCGCATCATCAATATCGCCTCCACCCGCTGGCAGCAGAACGAACCGGGTTGGGATGCCTACGGCGCCTCCAAGGGAGCGCTGGTCGCTCTCACCCAGTCCCTCGCCAACTCGCTGGCCGACTCCCCCATCACGGTCAATGCCATCAGTCCGGGCTGGATCCAGGCGGAGGATTATCACACCCTGACCGAGGCGGATCATCGCCAGCACCCGAGTGGCCGGGTCGGTCGCCCCGACGACATCACCCGCTCCTGCCTCTTTCTGGCGGATCCTCGCAACGACTTTATCAACGGTGCCAATCTGGTGGTCGATGGCGGGATGAGCAAGAAGATGATCTACCACACCTCCGCCTCCTTCTGGGAGGAGTAACCTCTGCGGCGGCAGCCCGATTTGCGCTGCCGCCGCCATCTCACCCCCACACTCGCCCCTGACCATTTTTTCATCGCCTTCCCGTGCCCGCCCCTTGCACTGGCCAGACCGACTGGCAACAATAGACGCTCAACTGACACCTCTTCATCTCGCCCGTTAATTGATCGCCCAACTCATCGCGTTGGCGGGCTGTTTCCGTTAAAATGACGGGTTTTTGCCGTGCCTGGTTTGCCAATCCCCACCATCAGGCACTCGCAGCGTGAATCCTATGATGCCAGTGATGCAGGATCTGCCATGAACAACTACTTTCGGGTGCTGGGCGTCAAGTCCAACGCCAGCGAAAACGACATCAAAAAAGCCTATCGTCGGCTGTCAAACCAGTACCACCCCGACAAGCTGCACGGGGCCAGTGAAGAAGAGAAAGAGCAGGCAGCCATCAAGCTGCACCAGGTAAAGCAGGCCTATGAAGTGCTGTCCGATCCGAAACAGCGGGCCGCCTTTATCAAGGATTTCAACAACGTCATCGTGACCGACCCCGCCTCCGCCATGCAGGAGATGTGGGATCAGTTCTACCCCTGAAACAGCAGGCAGAAAGAGCAACTATGCAAAAGAGATGGGACCAGGCGCGGCTCAAGTCGCTGCAAAGCGATGCCAGCGAAAACATCGAATCCTACCGGGATCAGGACGACCCCAAGGGGCTGGAACAGTTCACCGACCAGATGAAGAGCCTGCTGCTGGCCGATATGAGCATGCTGGAGTTTATGCCCGAGTATCTGCCGCTGGCCCTCTATGGCCGGGTGCAGTTCCCGGCCAAGGCCAAGTCGCAGTGGAACAAGTGGCTCGCCAGCGGCGAGCAGCCGAGCTGGGACGAGTTCAAGGTGAGCGTCGGCTTCAACAACGCCGCCCTGCCGCTGGTCAAGGCGGTGCGGGCCCAGAGCGAAGATCAGCTGATGGAAGCCTGCGCCGTGCTGTTCCTGCTCGACAACCCGCTACCCCGCGGTAGCCACCGCGGCGATGACGACTATGAGCTGCGCGACGAAGAAGATGAAGACGGGGAAGATGCCGACGCCGACTACCATGGCGGCAGTGACCGCTATGGTGATGACGACGGCGATCAGGATATGTACGACGAAGTCCGTTTCTAATTGGGGCAAGGCATGAGCAACAGTCTGATAGAAATTACCGCCATCGAGATCAAAGAGCTGGCCGTTATCGAGCCGAAGCAGGCCAGCGAGAAGTTCGAGCTGATCGCCAAGACCATGTCTGACGACCAGCTGGCAGAAGTGATTGAAAATATTGATATCGTTACCCTGACCCAGATTAACGGCCAGCACGATATCTCCTTCCCCTCCATCATCTCCGAGCTGATGACCCCGGAGCGGATCCGCGACATCGTCTGCCAGCAGCCGCTCTATTGGGAAGAGGCGATCAAGAACAACGCCGACGAGCTGCAACAGCACACCTTCGACTTCCTCAACTACCTGATCCGCACCCAGGATAGTGAAGCCAAGCAGCGCGAGATCCTCGAGTGCGTGGCCGAAGACCCGGCCGGTCTCTTCTACCTCGCCATCCCCTTTATCGAGTTCTATCGCGGCGATCGCTATGAAGAGGACGAAGGCTATCGCGACGTGCTGCACGCCGAAGAGGAAGATCTCGAAGAGTCCCTGCGCTACAGCGAGCGCCAGCAGAGCGAGGATGTCCACGACTATGCGCTGGATGACCCGAGAAGCCTGTTGATGCTCATTCGCGAGCTGGCCCCCGAGGTGGAGAAAGCCATCAAGGCGCTGCTGCGCAACGAGCACTCCACTTGGGACGGCATCATCAACAAGTTTGCCGCCGAACTGGTGATGCAGGCCAAAGAGAAGAACAAGGTCGAGGAAGACGAGTACGGCGACGTCGACGACATGTTCAGCTTTCTGGATTAAGGAGCCCATTCATGCAGTTAGTCATTCGCGATGCCAACCAGGGCCCCTATCTCACCCAGGTGCTGCGCTTTGGCCGCGACAACGAACTCTTGAGTCAGCAGCAGCTCGCCGCCATCAAGGGCAAGGCGGTGCTGATGAGCCTCAAATTCGCCGACAAATACTACAACAAGTACAAGATGCACCTGCTGGAGCAGGCGGCCCACGACGTCATCGGCGTGGTGAGCCTCGGCCTGCAGGAGCTCTCGGCGCGGGACCCAGCCAAGGCGCTGGCGCTGCTGCAGGCGCCGGAAGGCCCCATCAAGCCGTTCCAGAAGGGCTGGTCGATGCTCATTACCGTCAGCCCCAAGCAGGCAGGCAACAGCCTCTACGGTGACGTGGATGCGCGGCTCTTGGACAAGATCTCGAGCCCGCCCGATGTGGAGGAGTGGCAAGGGTGGCAGGAGTACGAGAAGGCGCTGACCGAGCACAACAAGAGCCGCCTGATGGAGCTCATCGACCAGCACTTTTTCGCCTGCGAAAGCGACCACCCCACTATGGAGGACAAGCTGGCCGAAGCACTGCTCTACCGCATCCTCTGCGGCAAGGGCAGTGGCGCCGCCCCGCTCAAGGTGAAGCAGGATCTCAAGCGCAAACTGGCGCGGGAGATTGAGCTCGACGAGGGCTGGTACGACACCGACTACCTCGCCGCCCAGCTCGCCCTGATGCTGAACGCACTGCCTGCCGACATGGCCGCCGCCCTGCGGCAGGAGCTGAGCCCGGGTTTTGTGCCCAATCTGCTCCACACCCTCGGCTTTGTGCGCCAGTACCAGCTGCTGCAAAAAGAGAACGCCTCGCCGGAGAAGCTCGACAACGTCGAGATGCGCGCCGGTCTCAAGCACCCGCTGCTTGGCTGGCCGCTCTACCACGACTTCTAAGGCCGCTTTCGCCGCCCATCAGTTGCACCACAACGCCCGGCCCGCCGGGCGTTGTTCTATCCTCCCCTCACCCTCTCGACAGCAAAGCGAGAACACGCGCAAGTCCCCCTGAGGCTACCCCTTCTCTTACCGATATTTATTCACTCAATACCCAAGGATGAATAAACAACCTGCAATACAACAACTTGGCGCCAGCTGCGTTTCGGGACAACAAAGCGGGACGCAGATCCCGCTACAGCGCCATAATCGGCACCAAATAGCCGACTGGATCACATCAACCGTGCCGCAATCGCGTGGTAAGTCGAGCTAAAACCACGGCTCAATCACGCATAAAAAGGCGGAATAGATCAATAAAAAGCAATTAATCGCGCCAGATTAAATTTCAGGTATGGCTATTTGCACCGCTTGGCCGCTAAATGACAGACCGGCCTTCAGACCAGCATGGAAGCGCACAAGGCTAGCCGGCAGCAGACCGGTACGCTCTCAGGACGAGTAATGACTTTCTTCTCTCACAGGAGACAGACCGTGAGCGCTTCGAATCAACACCCCACCATTCCCCCCGGCTCCGGGGCGCTGTTCTTTATCCAGACCTTCTCGACCCTGGGGTTTGCCGTGCTCTACTCCACGCTGGTGCTCTACGCCACCAAGCGGCTCGGCTTCAGTGAATCCCAGGCCAACGCCATGATGGGGGTCTTCGGGGCCTTCAACTATGGCCTGCACCTGTTTGGCGGCTATCTCGGCGGGCGCTACCTCAGCAACCGCAACCTGTTCGTGATGGGGATGGTGCTGCAGGTGATCGGCTGCTACTTCATCGCCGAGATGGGGATCACCGGCCTCTACTGGGGGCTCGCCATGTTCCTCACCGGCAGCGGCCTTAACGTCACCTGCCTCAACATGATGCTGACCCAGCGCTTCGCCCCGGATGATCACCGCCGCGAGAGCGCCTTCCTGTGGAACTACGCCGGGATGAATCTGGGCTTCTTTATCGGCTTCACGTTGGCGGGCTACTTCCAGCTCACCGAGGATTACCGCACCCTGTTCCTGTTTGCGACGCTGGGCAACATCATCGCCATCATCGCCACCTTCGCCTGCTGGCCGATTCTGGCGGATATCAGCACCCCGCTGCGCCATATCAAGGGGAGCGGCTTCTACCGCCGCATGCTGGCCGGTATCGCCATTCTGGCCATGCTGGTGCCGGCGCTGCGGCTGCTGCTGACCCACGCCAGCTTCAGCGGCAGCTTCGTGCTGATCCTGGGCGCCGTGGTGCTGGTGCTGCTCTGCGTGATGACCGCCCGCCACCCGGACGCCGCCGAGCGCAGCCGCATGGTGGCCTACCTGATCCTCGCCCTCGGCTCCCTCATCTTCTGGTCGCTCTACCAGCTGGCGCCCATGGGGCTGATGCTCTTCTCCGAGCACAACATCAACCTCAACGTGTTCGGGCTGCGGGTCGCTCCCCAGTGGATCCAGAACATCAACACCCTCGTCATCGTCATCGGTGGCCCCTTGATGGCGCTGCTGTTCAAGCGACTGCGCGAACAGGGCTGGAATATCGACATTCCCTCCCAGTTTGCCGCCTCCCTGTTCTGCATGGGATTGGGGATGCTGGTACTGCCGATCGGCATCCATCTGGCGGGTGCCGACGGGCTGGTCGCCTTCAAGTGGATCGCCATCAGCTATGTGCTGCAGAGTTTTGGCGAGCTGCTTATCTCCCCCATCGGTTACGCCATGATTGGCAAGCTGGCCCCCGCCAGCCTGCAAGGCTTGATGATGGGCTGCTGGATGATGGTGACCGGCGTCGCCTCGGTGCTGGCGGGCTATGTCTCCAGCGCCATGCCGCAGAATATCGGCAGCTCTCCGGTGGCCACCAACCCGGGCTACAGCTCGGTGTTCAATATGCTCGGCTGGGGTTCGCTGGCAGGCGGCGTGGTGTTGCTCCTGCTGGTGCCCCGCCTGCGCCTGCTGATCGCCTCGAAAATTGCCCCGCCACCGGCGGCGACAGCTATCCCCGTCTGATCGATTTGAACCACTGGCAGCGTGAGCCGCAGACAAGACCAGAGGCCCCGCAATCATGGATTGCGGGGCCTATGCTTTTGGTGGGATGGATCGGCACAAAAAGGTGGGTATCCCAGATTTTTTGATTTTTTATTACGACACAAGCGAGATAATGTCAAAACAATCAACTCGGATATTCTGCTAATTATTTAGGATATTCAGCACGTAGCTCCGAAGTAGTCTTGCCCTTGCCTTTGGACTCAATTGCCACACAACCTTGTAAAGGTGGTTTTTTATATGGAAAAATATGCTTGCGGCTATATATAAAACTACATTGGTTTATTTTAGGTGTTGTTTGAAACTACAGATATAACCGATAAATCACTATTGCTTGGTAGAGTAATATAAGCCGATAAGGCCAATTGATAGTAAGTGTAATAATTGCTGTTTTACCAGGTACAGAGTATCTCATCCGCTCAAATGAAATCGCAGAAGGTGTGCGATAATGGTGGTCATGTAGTAGAAGCCCTAAGCAAAAAATAAATGGGCATTGAAAACAAAAAAGGTTGATGGTATTAAAAGGATTCATTCACTGTCATGGAAAGACTAATGAAAATACTAATAGCTTTTTGGCTTCTCTTTGCGATGAATGCTTCAGCTGCCGAAGTAGTAATGAAGGTTGAGTGCAATGTGTGTGAGAGTGACAGCCAGTTCATTGACAAAGCGACGAGACAAACCAATAAAAATGGCATATACAATGTGTATATTTCAAACTTTAGACTAGGTATCATAAAAAAAGTAAGGTATATCAAAAGTGTTACTTACGATAAAATAGGTGATCCTATTGACAGAACCAAGGTATATATTGTTCCTGCAGAATCTAAATTTATCGAGAGTATGAACACATATCATGCATATAACAGGAGGGTTTCCTTTTATCTTAGTGAACAACAAGTTCCAGAATATATTGCACCTAGCGCTTACGATATAATAGTGAATACGTCAAATAGAAATATAATGGAGGCATATTATAGTCAGAATAACACTCTTCTAGAAATGCTGAGTAGTCTTACACTAACTTATTTTGTGCTAACTGACACAAAGCCAAGCGTGGAGTTAGTTTTTTCTGATAAATCAAGGGCTATATTCAAGGTGGATGATGTATCGCTGCCAAGTATGAGGCTAACACTAAAGCTTCAAAGAGCTATAGATAAGTTTGGGAACTCGCTACCTATATCTCCAAGTAGTTACAATGATCTAGGATTATTAAGCTATCCAACTGCTACAGAACCGGATATAGATAAACTATTGAATATTGCAATTACCCATGGGCTTACTGTTGTAGATGTTAGGCCTACTAATCATAGCGGTGGGGGGACTGGTGGCAATGGAGGCGGTAAAACTATATGCTATAAAGTAACAATGAGTGGAGCTGCTAATTCTAGCAGTGTGAAGTGTATGACTATATAGCCATGAAGATATATGATGCTTTAATGAATATAATTTAAGGCATCATATGATTCTATTAATGTCGTGGTAAATTATACCTTCGCGATAGTTTAATCACAGCTGTCATAGGGTGGCGGCAGATTCTATTTTAGATGTGTTCCATTAGGTTTTATTGGTTTTTTGAGAGGATGCAATATGATACCATTTAAGAATGTAAGAACAGAAACGCTTAGGCTGCCACTTTTTCTTGCTAGATTCTTAGTTTATATAGCTGCTGCGATTATACTGTTCATCATACCGATTGGCATGAATGAAAGGCAGTTAATAACACCTTTATTTTATATTTCAAGAGCCCTTCCTGTGGCGATAATTATTTTGGTCGTATCCTGTTTTATTGCTTCACTTGTTTCTATAGATGATTCGTTAAGAAGGCGCAGCGAATGAATTAGCGCGTAGGGTCGGTTATAGAAGAGATCGGCTGGCGCACCAACATACTAGCGGCAACCTGTTTTCGCGATCGTCTGATTACGCTGCGCTAGTCAGCTCTACGGCCCCTCACCCTAGCCCTCTCCTAAAAGGAGAGGGAACAAATCAATACCAACCTTTGGCCAGAGTGGTCATGCCATCACCCAGCGGTGATTCCGGCACTCCCTTCTCCCACTCTTTGCCATAGATAAGGGGAGAAGGGTCGGGGATGAGGGGGAACAAACCATCACAACAGAAGCCACCGACAACCAGCAGAGCGTTAAATCAAGCAGGAACGCGTAGGGTCGATTAGCGAAGCGTAATCGTCCGTACCGCAATCTCGGTGGCTATGGACATAGAGAAGAGATCAGCTGGAGCACCAGCAGAATTACGGCGACCTGTTTTCGCGATCGTCTGATTACGCTGCGCTAATCAGACCTACGGCCCTATTGTGAGATACTCACGGTGTGATATGCATCAATATTTTTACGCTATAAAAATGACAATATATCCTCTACATAAACCAATATGGAATGATCTAATAGATATTTATTTTTAATATTTACACATAACACAAAAACATAACGGGATATATATGAAAAAGCATAAAAAAACACTTTCACTCACATTATTTTTGATATGTTTATGGTCTAACCAAGCGATTTCATCAAACATATGTAATATAGTTCGTGGTTCATATGTGCTAGCCCAAGATAGTAGCAATACTTTTTTAGGTACAATAGATAATAAATTTAATGCCAAATCAATATTTAATGAGTTTGGTAATTATGGCAGCAAATATTCTTCCGAATCAATTTGGAATGATTATGGAAGTTTTGGCGGAAAGTATAGTTCACTCTCACCCTTTAACAATATGTCGACAACTCCTCCAATGATAGTCAAAGGTAACAATATAATTGGATATCTCTCATCAAATAAGCACATGTCAAATTCAATAAACCCATCTATTTTAAAAGCTATGTGTGAAGATGAAATATAACCCACCACAGGATACATAAGCATAAATAACCTAGTATTGGCCGAATTTAAAAATATTATCGGCCAAATAATTTGCATCCCCCATAACATGTTAAAAATAGCCGCCATATCACATGGTCACAAATACACTTAGAGTAACCTTAAATACCTATACTGATACCAATTTCACCCAAAAAATACTTTGTCAGCGGAAATAAAATCAGCGATGATAAGGCATACACCATTCCAAACAAAATACTTATATGACACAACAGAAAAAAGAAAGCAAAATACAATAAATAAAATGATACGTACGTTAATGTACGAACCCATTTCTTTGAAAGTTTTTCATTGATAATAGCAAAATTAATTTTTGCCTCAGATATAGAGATATGTACTATTGTAAAACATGTATACATCACAAATGAAATTGTGAATAATGAAATGGAAATCATTAGTGAATAACTTTTACCAATAACCTCACCATCTAAAGTTAATGTAGTTAAGATTACAGCCAAACAAATTCCAGCAAGGCCAGAGTAAATCCACTTTAATTGCTCAAGTACCTCTTGATACATATCAAACCCATATCAAACATTAATAAAAAACTTAAATCCAGAATAACCAAAAATCAATAACTACTTGACGCAATGACATAATATAGAAGGGTGCACAGATCTAGTTATCACCTGACACCGGCCTCAAACCGGTGTCTTGTTTACGCTACTTTAGTGCGCACTTCCTTCGGTATCAATTTCAGACCCTTCTTGAACATGCTGTAAGGCGTCTGTCCCTCCATCATCCTGCCCTGATGTGGCCGCTGGGTGTTGTAGTGTTCCAGGTAGCTATCCAGGTCTGTCTGCATCTGCTCTACCGACTCATACCAGGTCGTCCTCCCCTTGATACGGAAGTGTTCATCCAGCAGTGTGCGATGCAGCCGTTCGATAAAGCCGTTGCTCTGCGGCCTGCGTACCTTGGTTGTCCGGTGCTCAATCCCCTCCAGTTGCAGGAACAGCTCGTAGGGATGGTGGTCAGCTCGTCCACAGAACTCGCGCCCGTTATCCGACAGGATGGTATAGACCCGTGCCTCGTGGGCCTCGAAAAACGGCAGTACCGTTTCATTGAGCACATGAACCGAGGTCACCGGCAGCTTGCTGGTGTAGAGCCGTCCCCAGGCGTGGCGGCTATAGCAGTCCAGCACGGTTTGCAGATACACCTTGCCAACCCCCTTGAGCGCGCCGACGAAGAAGGTGTCGACCGCCACCAGTTCTCCGGTGTAGTGAACCTCAATCTGGCGTTCGCGAAACTCGGGGCTGAAGCGTTCGAGCAGGCGAATCTGCTCGTCATTGAGCTCAATGGTCTGCTCCCGGTGAGTTTTCTCAAGGCGCAGCAAGCGGTCGTGTTTGGAGAGCAAGTCGTGCCGTTGCCACACGCCACGCACACCGCCCGCACTGACATTGATGCCTTGCAGAGCCAGTTCTTGCGCGACCCGCAGCGGGCCATGAGTTGGTCTGGTGAGGGAGTAATCGAGGATGGCCTGTTCAATCTCGGGAGCGACCCGATTGGGATGAGCCCCTTTACAGCCGGGCAATTTGTCGAGCAATCCCTCGGCGCCATAGGTCTGGTAATTACGGCGAATTTCGTAGAACTGCTGACGGCTGTAGCCGATGAGCTTGCAGGCTTTGCTGACATTATTGAGCTCTTTGGCGAGCTCTAGCAGGCTGAGTTTGCGACGTGCTACTTTCTCGTTGGTGGTCATACGGTGACTCCAGATAACACGGTAGGGGTACCGTTTTGTTATCCGGTTTGAAGCCGTATGACCACTCCCTTTTGTGGGCAACTGTCAGGTGAATACCGTCTCCATACAGAAGGGCGCTTTCGCGCCCTTCTATATTAATTACCCTTCCTGATTTTCTCCGGCTACCGGTTCGGTTCCAGCGGCGGGTTCAATCTCGATGCGATCGACGCGCTGCAAACCGCGGGGCAACTTGGCGCCACGGCGGCCGCGCTCGCCGCGGTAGTAGTCGAGATCAGATGGCTTAAGAGTGAGCTTGCGCTTGCCGGCAAACAGGGTGACGGACTGGCCCTGCGGGATGACGGCGGCCATCACCACAAACTCCTCCCGTGCTTTCACCCGAGCCGACGGAATGCTGATCAGCTTGTTGCCCTTGCCCTTGCCGAGTACCGGCAGGGTGTTGAGCGGGAACAGTAGCATGCGCCCCTCGTTGGAGATGGCCATGCAGAGATCGGTTTCTGGCGAGCCGATCTTCTGGGGTGCCATCACCTGCCCCCCTTCCGGCACGGTGAGCAGAGCCTTGCCGTTCTTGTTCTTGCCGATCAGGTCGTCATAGGTGCAGACAAAGCCGTAACCGGCATCGCTGGCGATCAGATACGGCTCGCCTTCGTTGCCCATCACCAGATGGCGTACCTCTTCACCGGCGCCCAGTGCAAAGCGGCCGGTGAGCGGTTCGCCCTGACTGCGCGCAGATGGCAGGGTGTGGGATTCGAGGGCGTAGGTTCGGCCCAACGTGGAGAGGAACACCGCCTGCTGGTTGCTGCGGCCACAGGCGTGGGCCAGATAGCTGTCCCCCGCCTTGTAGGAGAGCCCTTCCACATCCACGTCGTGGCCCTTGGCGGCGCGCACCCAGCCCTTGTCGGAGAGGATGACGGTGACCGGTTCGCTCGGCACCAGCTCTTTCTCGGTCAGCGCCACGGCGGTAGCACGCTCCACCAGCGGGGTGCGGCGATCGTCGCCGTACTTCTCGGCATCGGCCAGCAGCTCTTTCTTGAGCAGGGTGTTGAGACGACGCTCGGAGCCCAGAATGAGCTCCAGCTTGTCGCGCTCTTCGGCCAGTTCGTTCTGTTCGGCGCGCAGCTTGAACTCTTCGAGCTTGGCCAGATGGCGCAGTTTTAGCTCGAGGATCGCTTCGGCCTGGGTCTCGGTAATGTTGAAGCGCTCCACCATCACCTTGCCCGGCTCATCCTCGGTGCGGATGATCTCGATCACCTCGTCGATGTTGAGGTAGGCGATCAGCAAGCCTTCGAGGATGTGCAGGCGAGCCAGCACCTTGTCGAGGCGGAATTGCAGACGGCGACGCACGGTCTCGCGACGGAACTGGATCCACTCGCTGAGGATGGTCTTGAGGCACTTCACCTGCGGCCGGTTGTCCAGGCCCAAGATGTTGAGGTTGACCCGGTAGTTCTTCTCCAGATCCGTGGTGGCGAACAGGTGGGCCATCAGCCCCTCCACATCCACCCGGTTGGAGCGCGGCACGATCACCAGACGGGTCGGGTTCTCGTGGTCAGATTCATCGCGCAGGTCGGTGACCATCGGCAGCTTTTTCGCCACCATCTGGGCGGCGATCTGCTCCATGATCTTGGCGCCGGAGGCCTGATGGGGCAGCGCTGTGATGACGATGTCGCCATCCTCCTCGCTCCAGACCGCCCGCTGCTTGATGGAGCCCTTGCCGGTCTCGTAGATTTTGCGGATATCGTCACGCGGGGTGATGATCTCGGCGTTGGTCGGGTAGTCCGGCCCCTGAATGTGCTGCATCAACACATCCAGCCCCGCATTGGGGTTGTCGAGCAGCTCGGCACAGGCGTAGGCCACTTCCCGCGCGTTGTGGGGCGGGATGTCGGTCGCCATCCCCACCGCGATACCGGTCACCCCGTTGAGCAGGATGTGCGGCAGGCGGGCAGGCAGCACCACCGGCTCCTTCATGGTGCCGTCGAAGTTCGGCGTCCACTCCACCGTGCCTTGCCCCAGCTCCGAGAGCAGCAGCTCGGAGAAGCGGGACAGGCGCGCCTCGGTATAACGCATCGCAGCGAAGGACTTGGGATCGTCCGGCGCACCCCAGTTACCCTGACCGTCCACCAGCGGGTAGCGGTAGGAGAAGGGCTGGGCCATCAGAACCATGGCTTCATAACAGGCGCTGTCGCCGTGCGGATGGTACTTACCCAGCACGTCACCCACGGTACGGGCGGACTTCTTGTGCTTGGAGAGGGCCGACAACCCCAGCTCGCTCATGGCGTAGATGATGCGCCGCTGCACCGGTTTGAGGCCGTCGCCGATATGCGGTAGGGCCCGATCCATGATGACGTACATGGAGTAGTTCAAGTAAGCCTGTTCGGTAAAGGTGCGCATTGGCTGGCGCTCTACCCCGTCCAGACTGAGCTCGATAGCATCACTCATGTGATTTTCTCTTTCGGTTCGGGAGCCGCCACAGGGCGACTCCGGCTAAATGCTTGCTGGCCCTGTGCGGGCCAGCCGACGGCTTAAATGATGGCGAGGTTGCCCTTCTCTTCCAGCCATTCGCGGCGATCGCTCGCCCGCTTCTTGGCCAGCAGCATGTCCATCAGCTGCAGGGTCTCGTCAGCCGCATCCCCTTCGCTCTCTCCTGCCGGCTCCATGGTGAGTTGCACCAGACGACGGGTGTTGGGATCCATGGTGGTTTCCCGCAGCTGTTTCGGGTTCATCTCACCCAGACCCTTGAATCGGGTCACCATCACCTTGCCTTTCTTCTTCTCGGCTTCGACCCGCTGCAGCACGCCGTTCTTCTCGTCCTCGTCGAGGGCGTAGTAGACCTCTTTACCGATATCGATCCGGTAGAGGGGCGGCATGGCGACGTAGACGTGACCCTTCTCCACCAGCGTGCGGAAGTGCTTCACAAACAGGGCGCAGAGCAGAGTGGCGATGTGCAGACCGTCCGAGTCCGCATCCGCGAGGATGCACACCTTGCCGTAGCGCAGGCCACTGAGATCCTCGGAGTCGGGATCGAGCCCGATGGCGACCGAGATATCGTGAACTTCTTGCGAGGCGAGCACCTGACCGGCCTCCACCTCCCAGGTGTTCAGGATCTTGCCGCGCAGCGGCATGATGGCCTGAAACTCGCGATCCCGCGCCTGCTTGGCGCTGCCGCCCGCAGAGTCACCCTCCACCAGGAACAGTTCGCCCTGCATGGGGTCGGCGCAGTTACAGTCGGTCAGCTTGCCGGGCAGCGCCGGGCCCTGGGTAATCTTCTTGCGCACCACCGTCTTGGCGGCGCGCATCCGGCGCTGGGCGCTGGAGATGCAGATCTCGGCGATCTGCTCCGCCAGCTCGGTGTTGCTGTTCAGATAGAGGCTGAAGGCATCCTTCACCACGCCGGAGACAAACGCCGAGCTCTGGCGGGAGGAGAGGCGCTCCTTGGTCTGACCGGCAAACTGCGGATCCTGCATCTTGATGGAGAGGATGTAGGCGCAGCGATCCCAGATATCTTCCGGAGTGAGCTTGACCCCCCGCGGCAGCAGGTTGCGGAACTCACAGAACTCACGCATGGCATCAAGCAGGCCCTGACGCAGGCCGTTGACGTGAGTACCGCCCTGGGCGGTGGGAATGAGGTTCACATAGGATTCGGCGAGGCATTCGCCCCCTTCCGGCAACCAGCAGAGCGCCCAGTCCACCGCCGATTGTTCGGAGCTGAACGAGCCGATAAAGGGCTGCTCCGGCAGGCAGGTGAACTGCTTGACCGCGTCGACCAGATAATCCTTGAGGCCATCTTCGTAGCACCACTCCAGCTTGATGCCGGTGTTCTTGTCGAGGAACTTGATGGTGAGGCCGGGGCAGAGTACCGCCTTGGCTTTGAGCAGGTGCTCCAGCTTGGTGACCGAGAATTTGGGCGAATCGAAGTAGCTCGCCTGCGGCCAGAAGCGCACTCGGGTGCCGGTGTTGCGACGACCGCAGGTGCCGGTGATGGTCAGCTCCTGCACCTTCTCGCCACGCTCGAAGGCGATGTCGTAGACCTGACCGTCGCGACGCACCGTCACCTCGACCCGATCGGAGAGGGCGTTTACTACCGAAATACCCACCCCGTGCAGACCGCCGGAGAACTGGTAGTTCTTGTTGGAGAATTTGCCGCCCGCGTGCAGCTTGCAGAGGATCAGCTCCACCCCGCTGACCCCCTCTTCCGGGTGGATATCGACCGGCATGCCGCGGCCGTCGTCGATCACTTCGAGGGACTGGTCTTCATGCAGGATCACCTCCAGATTGCGGGCGTGACCTGCCAGCGCTTCATCGACGCTGTTGTCGATAACCTCCTGGCCGAGGTGGTTGGGCCGGGTGGTGTCGGTATACATGCCGGGGCGGCGACGCACCGGCTCAAGGCCATTGAGGACCTCAATGGCATCCGCATTGTATTGAGTAGACATGGAGGGCCTTGCGAATTGACGTTTGGAGGGAATCTTAACTGCTAGGCGGGGGTAGAACAAACTCCCCGCACCGAAAGCTTGAGCTGGAGAAGAACAAGCAGGGCGAGACCGCCCTTATTGACTCAAACCTATAACCCGAGGAAACGGATGATCTGGGCCGGGTAGCGCTCGAACGCCACGAAGGCGTGGTTGCCGCCGCACTCCAGCGAGAGGCGGGCAAAGCGGTATTCATCCAGTGCCTTGCGGTAGTCGAGCACCTCATCCCCCTGCTGTTGCAGGATCCAGAGTCGCTCCGGCGCCGTCGCCGGTACCGCCAGTGCCCGCAGCTCGTCCATATGTTCAGGCCGCAGTTCGTACTGCTCACCCGTATAGGGATTGGTCTGGGGGCCAAGGTAGTCACAGAGCAGCTCGTACGGGCGCACCGCCGGATTGATCAGCGCCGCGCGGCAGCCGTACTGCTCACTCACCCGGGTCGCCATAAAGCCGCCGAGGGAGCTGCCCACGGCGCCGAGCTTGAATTCACTACCATAACGCCCCTGCAGATCGACGATGGTCTGCTCGATAGCCGCCCAGGCCGCCGCTGGCGTATTGGGCTGGGCCGGAATGATCACCTCGATGTCGGGCCGGTTGGCGGCCACCCAGGCAGCCATCTGCTGCGCCTTGGCGGAGCCCGGTGAGGAGTTGAAACCGTGCAGATAAAGGAGAACCGACTTCATTGAATGCTCTCCTCAATAACCGGTGGCGTTGGGGTCGGGCACAAACTGCCCCACCGGCAGACGCCACACCTGGCTGGCGATACGGCCATCAGGGTAGAGGGTGAGGTAGCGCCAGCCCGGGCCGGACTCGTCCAGCGCGAAGCCATCAGAGAGCGGTTTGAACTGGATGCAAGTCGATGGGCTGGCGATCAGCCGCACGCCGCGGTGCACCTCGTCAAACTCCTGATGGACGTGCCCAAACAGGATGGTCTTCTGCTGCGGGTGACGGGCCAGCACGGCAAACAGATCATCGGCATTCTTGAGATTGTGCTGATCCAGCCAGGCACAACCCACCGGCACCGCCTGATGGTGCAGGGCGATAAGGGCATGGCGATCCGGATACTGACGCAGGGCACGGTCGAGCGCCTCCAGCTGGTGATCGCCAATCATGCCGTGGGGTTTGCCGCGCACCTGGGTGTCGAGCAGGATCACCTGCCAGTGGTCGCCCACCAGCTGCTTGGATTCGCTGATCCCGGCGGCATGGAGATATTCGGTCATCAGCGGGCTGTCATCGTGATTGCCCGGCAGCCAGTAGATGGGGCGGCCAAGGGGCGCCATCATGGAGGCGAAACGCTGATAGGATTCCGGACTGTGATCCTGCGACAGATCGCCGGTCGCCAGAATCACCTCGTAGGGGTGTTCATTGGCCTGCACCTGTTCCAGCACGGCGGCCAGACTCTCTGCGGTGCGCACAGCCAACAGCCGCCCTTCGGCACTCGCGAAGAGGTGGGTGTCGGTAATTTGCAACAGGCGCACACTGCCGTCCTGCGCCTGGGGGAGCTCTGTTTCCAAAATCACGCTTCTTTTTATTTGTTCAACTGGAGATATTGATCGGGCTGGTACCATGTCTGAGACAAAATTTTAGCCATTCGGCCAGAAACAGATTTACCTGCTCCTTTTCGTCCCGCTGGTGCATCTTTTTATTGGGATAATCATAACGTGGTTGCAAACGGGAAATCTGTTGCGCTGCACACACTTCCGCCATCCGCACATCATGATACAAACGAATCTCTATCTGAGCTTGTAAATATTCGGGCAATTCGGGGTTGTGTTGGCTCAGGATCACCTGATTGGTGAAGCGACTCTCGCCAATGATGGTGAGCTGGAACTGCAGATCGTTGCCGACCCGATAGCGGCGCTCGGCCCCGACTTCCCCATCTGGCGGCAGCAGTTTCATCAACGCCATGTAATTGACCTCGCAGGTACGCTGCAAGGACATCAGATCAGGCACATAGCGCCTGCTCTGTTGCAGGGTCATCGCCACCTCAGCGATCCGCCAGCCAGCGGGCGCGCAGCTCGCCATGGTTGAGAGCCAGCCACTGCAGGGCAATGACCGAGGCGGCGTTGTCGATACGTCCCTCTTTGAGCCAGGCGTAGGCCTGTTCGCGGCTCACCACGTGCACCCGGATATCTTCGCCCTCATCAGCCAGACCGTGCAGTCCCTCGGCCTTGCTGGCATCCACCTCGCCCACAAAGACCTCGATCCGCTCGGTGCTGCCGCCCGGGCTCACCAGATAGCTGATGGCATGCTCGCAGCGGGCAACCTCGATCCCGGCCTCTTCTACCGCTTCGCGACGCACCACTGCCTCGGCGGTCTCCCCTTCGTCAATGATGCCGGCCACCAGCTCCAGCAGCCAGGGGGTCGGGCTGGTCTCCATGGCGCCGATGCGGAACTGCTCCACCAGCACTATCTGGTCGCGCACCGGATCGTAGGGAAGCAGCGCGGCAGCATGGCCCCGCTCGAACAGCTCGCGCACGATGGGCTGATTCCAGCCACCAGCAAATAACCGATGCTGCAAACGATAGACATTCACCTTGAAGAAGCCGTTATATCCAGCTGATTTTTCAATGATTTTCACATCATCGGCGGCGTAATGCCGATCTTGCGGCAAGGGTTGCTGCGACATCCGGGGCTCCCGTCAGCTTGACTTGTATCAGTTTGACCATAAAATCCGAGGAACATGAATGAACGTTCATTCACTCGGCGTGCCATGGTAATGAGGGGTGGATTTTAGCAGCCACAGACCATTTGGCTAGGCACGCGGGGAGAAAACTGCGTCCGGTTCTTGACGTTCCCGTCACCGGACCTGAGACTCTTAGCATTAAATTTTGCTTATAGTAGAGTGATTAAGCTGCAATCAAGCTTGGTCGGTGACAATATTTGCCTCTCCAGCAACCAGTTTGGGTTACTACATAAGGTTAAAACGATCTATGAAAAGAACACTTTTGTCAGTCATGGTGTTGCTGGGCGTCAGTGCCGGTGCCCATGCCGAAAACCTGCTCGACATCTACCAGCAAGCCCAGATCAAAGACCCGCAGTTGCTGCAGTCCAAAGCCGTTCGCGACCAGGCCTTCGAGAAGATCAACGAATCCCGTGCCCCTCTGCTGCCCCAGATCGATCTGGGTGCCGGGCTCAATTATCTGCAAAACAAGAACGATACCCAGAGCAATACCAACGCCAAGGGTGAAGTGACGCTGTCGCAATCCCTCTATCGTCGCAGTAACTGGGTCAATCTGGATATCAGCGAGAAGCAGGCCACCCAGTCAGATGTTGCCTACAACCTCGAAATCCAGAACCTGATGGTGCGCACCGCCAAAGCCTACTTTGATGTGCTCAAGGCGATGGATACCCTGGAGTTCGTCCGTGCCAACAAGGTTGCGGTAGAGCGTCAGCTGGAGCAAACCCAGCAGCGTTTCGAAGTGGGCCTGACCGCCATCACCGATGTGCATGAAGCGGAAGCCTCTCGCGACCAGGCGCTGGCTGACGAGATCAATGCAGAAAACTCGCTGGACAACAGCTACGAGACCCTGCGCGAGCTGACCGGTATCGATCACCGCAATCTGGACGTGCTGAACACCGATCGTTTCAGCCCGCAGAAGACCGCCTTCGGCTCCGACAAGTGGCTTGAGCTGGCGCTGGACAAAAACCTGCAACTGCACAGTGCCCGCATCAGCAAGGACATTGCCAAGGAGCAGATCGATCTGGCCAAGACCGGTCATGAGCCGACTCTGGATCTGGGTGCCGGACTGCAAACCAGCAATACCGATTACAAGCTGGATAGCATGCCGGGCGGCAATGACAATCAGGCCAATATCGGTCTGACCTTCAAGCTGCCCATCTACAGCGGTGGCGCCACCAGCTCCAAGGTGAAACAGGCTCAATACAACTACGTAGCGGCCAGCGAACTGCTGGAGAAGAACTTCCGCTCGGTGCAGAGCACAGTGCGCTCCTCCTACAACAACGTGAACGCCAGCATCGGCTCGGTGCGCGCCTACAGCCAGTCTGTGGTCTCCGCCGACAGCGCCCTGAAGGCGACCGAAGCCGGTTACGAAGTGGGTACCCGTACCATCGTCGACGTGCTGGACTCCACTCGCAAGCTGTACGAGGCCAAGCAGAAGCTCTCCGAAGCCCGTTACAACTACATTCTCAATATCCTGAGCCTGAAACAGGCTGCCGGTATTCTGGAAGCGCAGGATCTGGTGGAAGTGAACCAGGGCCTGATGCCTGCCACGGCAAAAGCCAAAGGCTGATAGCCGCTATCGGACATGAAAAAGGCGACCGCAAGGTCGCCTTTTTGTTATCCGTATTTCGGTCGGATTGCTACCGCCGATAGTGAGCCCCGCCAGATTGCGGGGCCAGCAGCGCGTTAGCCGCGCTCGCGGATCGTCTTGATGATGTCGGTGGTGGAGCAGCCATCCTCGAAGTTGAGAACGCGCACCTCACCGCCGTTGGCAGTCACCTCGGCGTAACCGGCGATATCTTCCGGCTTGTAGTCACCGCCCTTGACCAGCAGATCCGGCAGGATCTCGGCAATCAGACGCTGCGGGGTATCTTCACCAAACGGCACTACCCAGTCCACCGCGCCTAGCGCAGCCAGTACCGCCATGCGGCGCTCGGTCGGGTTGACCGGACGACCCGGCCCTTTCAGACGGCGAACCGACTCGTCGGTGTTGACCGCCACGATCAGGCGATCCCCCAGCTTGCCAGCGTTGGCCAGATAGGATACATGGCCAGCATGCAGGATATCGAAGCAACCGTTGGTCATCACTACCTTCTCGCCGCGCAGACGGGCGGCACGAACCGCTACTTTCAGCTGGGCTTCGGACATGACGCCGAAGCCGGTCTCCTGCTCGGTATAGAGGGCGTTGGCCAGCTCGACCGGGCTAACGGTAGAGGTACCCAGCTTGCCGACCACAATACCGGCAGCGGTATTGGCCAGCGCACAGGCTTCGTCCAGACTCTTGCCTGCAGCCAGTGAGGTAGCCAGAGTGGAGATGACGGTATCACCGGCACCGGTCACATCATAAACCTCGTGGGCCTGAGCCGGCAGATGCAGCTCCGGCTGACCTTCGCGGATCAGGGTCATGCCGTTCTCGGAACGGGTGACCAGCAGGGCATCCAGCTCGAAACGCTTGACCAGATCCAGCCCCTTGGCGACCAGCTCCTCTTCGCTCTTCACCTTGCCTACCACAGCCTCGAACTCGGACATGTTGGGGGTCAGCAGAGTGGCACCGCGGTACTTCTCGAAGTCGGTCCCCTTGGGATCGACCAGCACCGGAATACCGGCGGCACGGGCGCGCTGGATCATGCCGGGCACGTCGTTGAGAGCACCCTTGCCGTAGTCGGAGAGGATCATCACGTCGCTATTCGGCAGCGCCTGCTCGACCTTGCTCATCAGCAGGGTGGCATCGACGGAGTGGAAGGGCTCTTCAAAGTCCAGACGCAGCAGCTGCTGGTTGCGGGACAGCACCCGCAGCTTGGTGATGGTCGGGAAGTCGGCCAGACGAACGAAGTCACAGGCCACCTTGACGCCAGCCATCTGACCCGCCAGGGCATCGGCCGCTTCATCCTGACCGGTCAGGCCAAGCAGCACGGCATGAGCGCCAAGGGCGGCGGAGTTGAGGGCCACGTTGGCTGCGCCACCGGGACGCTCCTCAATGTGTTCAACCTTGACCACGGGCACCGGTGCCTCGGGCGAGATCCGACCGGTAGGGCCATGCCAGTAACGGTCCAACATGACATCGCCAACGACCAGAACGCGGGCTTTTTCAAAATCGGGCAGGGTGATCTTCATCTGTATCGACTCTCAAAACCTGAAAAATCAGCGGGCGATTTTATCACACTCTTTTATCCGGTGTAGAAAAAGCCGACCGCAGTTGCCACCGCTGTCACGCTAACCGGACGCAGGCTACCCCTCTGACCAGCACACTGCCATTCGCCCCCGCCCCCCCTTTTCGGCTAGAATCCCCCGATTGTGTTTGCGAACAAGAGATTAGCCATGGCCCACGACAACGCTCCCCGCCTCGAGCCCCGCCTGTTTCATCCCCGTTACTGGGCCAGCTGGTTCGGCCTCGGCCTGCTCTGGCTGCTGACCCTGCTGCCGTGGCGCAGCCAGATGTGGCTGGGCCGTCAGCTCGGTCGTCTCGCCGCCAGGATATTGAAGTCCCGGGTCAAGATTGCCCGTCGCAATCTGGAGCTGGCGATGCCCGAGCTGACCCGGGATGAGCGGGAGAAACTGCTTAAGGCAAACTTCGAGAGCGTGGGCTGCGCCGTGTTCGAGGTGGGGATCGCCTGGTTCTGGCCAGACTGGCGGATGCGCAACCTGATGAAGGTGGAAGGGGAAGAGCACGTCATAGCCGCCATGGAAAAAGGTCAGGGCATGCTGCTGCTCTCCTGCCACTTCCTGACGCTGGAACTCAACGCCCGCTGTTTCGGGCTGGTGCGCCCCGGCGTGGGGGTCTATCGCCCCAATACCAATCCGGTGCTGGAGTATGCCCAGTACCACGGGCGCTGTGCCTCCAACAAATATCTGGTAGACCGGATGGATGTGAAGGGGATGATCAAGGCGCTGCGCAACGGCGACGCCCTCTGGTATGCACCGGATCACGACTACGGCAGCCACGCCAGCGTGTTCGTGCCCTACTTCGCGGTAGAGCAGGCGGCCACCATCACCGGCACCGCCACCTTGGCGCGGGTGAAGAACACCGTCACCCTGCCCTGCTACAACATCCGCACCAGCGAGGGTTACACCCTGCATATCGGCGCGCCCCTTGCCGACTACCCCAGCGGAGATGACATGGTTGATGCCGCCCGCGCCAACCGCGAGATTGAAGCCGCCGTGCGCAAGGCGCCGGAGCAGTACATGTGGCTCCATCGCCGCTTCAAGACCCGCCCATCCTCCGAGGATACCGGCTTCTACTAAGCCGCTGCCCCGACAGGGCTCAGATCGCAAAAACCGACAAACCGCCTGCTGGCGGTTTGTTTTTATCTGCTATCAGCCCTGCACGGCAAGTAAGCTACCGAAACATGATTGGCGCAATCCCCCTCGGCACTTTTCCTCAACTCTCCATCAGCCAGCAGCAAAAGAACCCTCATCACCAACCGTAAAAACTGAAAGCGGGTTACAAATTTATTGATTCATTGATAAACAATGGAGTGTTTCGATAGATCCATCGTCACCACCCGCTGATGAGTTATTGAGTGATTTGCTCCATTCGAATACAAAAACTGAATTTGTGATGCAAATCACCTTTACGCAAAGACACGGCAAAGACGAGTTGGTTATCTGAATCACAAAAAATGGTCATTAAAAATAGAAAAGATCGAAATGTAGCCGAATTACAGCTCTCGAACGTGATCAGGATCACTGGTTTTGGAGGGGGTATCGCTGGGTATCTGAGATCTGTATCACAAGACACCCCGTTTTCAGCCTAATTTGATCGCAAGCTGGTAGATTGAAGTTGCTTAGACGACCGGGATGGAGGTTCGGCAAAACCGGCCATCCCGAACTACCACTTTTAATCAAACAGGCTTAAAACGGGGTCCCGACATGTTATCACCGGATACCAAAGTCAAGATACAGAATTTTGGACGCTTCCTGTCCAATATGGTCATGCCCAACATAGGCGCCTTTATCGCCTGGGGCTTTATCACCGCCCTCTTCATCCCCACCGGCTGGCTGCCCAATGAAACCTTGGCCAAGCTGGTCGGCCCCATGATCACCTACCTGCTGCCGCTGCTGATTGGCTACACCGGCGGCAAACTGATGGGCGGCGAGCGCGGCGGCGTGGTCGGCGCCATCACCACCATGGGTGTCATCGTGGGAACCGATATCCCCATGTTCATGGGAGCCATGATGGTCGGCCCGCTCGGTGGCTGGGCCATCAAGCGCTTCGACAAGGCGATGGACGGTCGCGTCAAGAGCGGCTTCGAGATGCTGGTCAACAACTTCTCCGCCGGCCTTATCGGCATGCTGCTGGCCATCCTCGCCTTCTTCGTGATCGGCCCCTTCGTCAAGGTGCTCTCCGGCCTGCTGGCCGGTGGCGTCGGCTTCCTGGTGGAAAACCACATGCTGCCGCTCACCTCCATCTTTGTCGAACCGGCCAAGATCCTGTTCCTCAACAACGCTATCAACCACGGCATCTTCTCACCGCTGGGGATCCAGCAGGCGACCGAGCACGGCAGCTCGATCTTCTTCCTGATTGAAGCGAACCCGGGCCCGGGCATGGGCGTGCTGCTGGCCTACATGGTGTTCGGTCGTGGTGCAGCCAAGCAGTCCGCGGCTGGCGCCTCCATCATTCACTTCTTCGGCGGCATCCACGAGATCTACTTCCCGTATGTGCTGATGAACCCGCGCCTCATTCTGGCGGTGATCGCCGGCGGCATGACCGGGGTCTTTACCCTGACCCTGTTCAACGCCGGTCTGGTCTCCCCTGCCTCACCGGGTTCCATCTTCGCCGTGCTGCTGATGACACCGAAAGCCTCCCTGATCGGGGTCGCGCTCTCCATCATCAGCGCCACTCTGGTCTCCTTCCTGGTCGCCGCCGTATTCGTGCGTGCCCAGCAGCCGGAAGCCGACGAGGCCGATGCCCTCGGTGAAGCCACCCGCAAGATGAAAGCCATGAAGGGCGGCAAGCCCGAAACTGCAGCGGCCAAGAAGCCGGGCGGTGAACTGATGGCGGTGCGCAATATCGTGGTCGCCTGCGATGCGGGCATGGGTTCCAGCGCCATGGGCGCCGGCATGCTGCGCAAGCGGGTACAGGCCGCCGGACTCGATATCAGCGTCACCAACCGCGCCATCGATCAGCTCGACGATCAGGTGGACTGGGTCATCACTCACAAGGATCTGACCGAGCGGGCCCGTCGCCATGCGCCGAACGCTCACCATATTTCCCTGACCAACTTCCTCGACAACGGCCTCTATCAGGAGCTGGTACAGAGCCTGACTCAGGCCGCCAACGATGACGTCGCCAACCCGCAACTGCTGGTGGCGGCCAACGACGACAGCTACGAGCCGCAAGCGGCCGAGGTCTTTACCCTGAGCCGTCATGACGTGCATCTGGGACTGAAAGCGGACAGCAAGGAGGCCGCCATCCTGACCGCAGGCCGACTGCTGGCAGAGCGCGGCTACGTGGCGCCCGACTACGTCAACGCCATGCTGGAGCGCGAACAGCTGGTCTCCACCTACCTCGGCGAATCCATCGCCGTGCCCCACGGCACCATCGCCGCCAAGGAGTTTGTGAAGCGTACCGGCATCGTCATCTGCCAGTACCCGGCCGGGGTCGCCTTTGGCGAGGCTGCCGATGAGGTAGCGCGGCTGGTGATCGGCATCGCCGCCCGCAACGACGAACACATGCAGGTGATAACCCGCCTGACCAATGCACTGGATGAACCCGGTCTCATCGACCGGCTGGCCAGCACCACGGATCCCCAGGCCTTCCTGGATCTGCTGGGTGCCGAACAGGCTGCGTAATCATTTTTCATCGTCTTTGGTTCAAGAGGTTAATATCATGAAAACATTGCATTTTGGTGCTGGTAACATCGGTCGCGGCTTTATCGGCAAAGTGCTGGCGGATGCCAGCCATCAGGTCACCTTCGCCGACGTCAACGACACCCTGATCGACCAGCTCAACCACCGTCAGGAGTACAAGGTCCATGTAGTAGGGGCGGATCAGAAGCTGGACGTGGTGCGCAACGTGGCAGCGGTCAGTTCCGCCGGTCACGAGGTGATCGCCCGCATCATCACCGCCGATCTGGTCACCACGGCAGTGGGCCCCAACATTCTGGACAAGATTGCCAGCACTCTGGCCAAGGGGCTGCAAGCCCGCTTCGATGCCGGCAACCTGACACCGCTGAACGTCATCGCCTGTGAAAACATGGTGCGCGGCACCAGCCACCTCAAGCGGGAGGTACTCAAGTACCTGCCGGTCGCGTATCATGCCACGCTCGAATCCTGTATCGGCTTCGTCGACTCGGCGGTGGATCGCATCGTGCCGCCCGCCGCGGCTGCCAACGATGACCCGCTGGAAGTGACGGTAGAGAGCTTCAGCGAGTGGATCGTCGACCAGACCCAGTTCAAGGGGGAGCTGCCACAGGTGGCGGGCATGGAGCCCACCGACAACCTGATGGCCTTCGTCGAGCGCAAGCTGTTCACCCTCAACACCGGCCACATCGTCACCGCCTACCTCGGCAAGCTGCGGGGCTACCACACAGTGCGCGAGGCGATCGAAGATCCGGTGATCCGCAGCAAGGTGCGCCGCGCCATGGAGGAGAGCGGTGCCGTGCTGGTGAAACGCTACGGCTTCGACCCGCGTCTGCACGCCGCCTACATAGAGAAGATCCTGGCCCGCTTCGCCAATCCCTATCTGGTGGACGAGATTGACCGGGTCGGTCGTCAGCCGCTGCGCAAGCTGGCGGCGGGAGATCGACTGGTGAAGCCGCTACTGGGCACCCTGGAGTACGGCCTGCCCAACGAGCAGCTGCAGGAGGGGATCGCTGCGGCGCTCCACTATCGCAATGCCGATGACCCGCAGGCGGTGGAGTTGCAAGCCCTGCTGGCGGAGCTTGGCCCGGCCAACGCGCTGGCCCGCGTCACCGGACTGGATGCAGAGAGCGAAATCGTCAGCACCATAGTGGCTCGTTACGAGACCTTGTAATACCCTGCTGGCGGCGCATTCAGCCACCACTGATAGCGCGCCAAGCGCTTGAATGGCAAGGGAATGTGCCCCATATGATAAAAACCGGGAGAGAGGCTGACTCTCTCCCTGTCAGCTGGACCCAATGCACCTATGACCACACACCAGGAAGATGAAGTACTGGAACGACTGAACGAGCAGGATGGCCCCCGCGGCTTCTTTCTCGAAGCCGTGACCATCCTGGAAGAGGCGGTCGACTCCCTGATGCGACGCGCGTTCCGTCAGGAGGAGTATGCCGTCAAATACGCCATCGAACCCCTGCTCAACCAGAGCGGCCCCCTCGGCCAGCTGGAGGTGCGCCTCAAGCTCATCTTCGCCCTCGGCCTCATCTCACTCGAGCGCTATCAGGATATCGAAGCCTATATCAAGATCCGCGACTTTCTGGTGCGCGACCCCAAGGATTACCGCTTCAGCGACAAGCCGATCCGCGATCTGCTCGACCGCCTGCACGGGGTCAATCAGGGCGGCATGATGAAGCTGGAGCCCCCCGCCAGCGAAGAGGATTGGGCCTTCTACCAGATGCAGCTCAACCGGCTCGATCAGATGGTGCGCTCCGCACTGGTACTGGCGCTGGCCGACTGTGTCGGCGAGCTCCACAAGGAGAGCCCCATCTAATCCGGCCCCGAGGCCACCCCATCACCACGGTTGGCGTCTGGCTGGCGCCCTGCACACCACCGCCAGCCACCATGACGCCGACTGTCGCACATCTCCCCATCCCGGCCATGACGCACGCTCCTTCGGGTGTCAATCTGACCAACTTAGCCACTACACTAGCTCCATACTCACTGCCTGAATCGAGGTCTGCATGATTGCCCTCTCTCTGGCCGGGATCGCCCTGGTCTCTGTGCTGGCCCAATGGCTTGCCTGGTCGCTGCGGGTGCCCGCCATCCTGTTTCTGCTGCTCACCGGCCTGACTCTGGGCCCGGTTAGCGGCCTGCTCGACCCCGATGCCCTGCTCGGGGATCTGCTGTTTCCGCTGGTCTCCCTGTCGGTAGCCATCATCCTGTTCGAGGGGGCGTTGACCCTTCATCTGGCCGAGCTCAAGGGGATCGGCAAGGTGGTGCGCAATCTCTGCTCCACCGGCATGCTGGTCAGCTTCGCCGTCATCGGCAGCGCCGGTTACTTCCTGCTGGGGCTGGACTGGCGGGTCGCCACCATGCTCGGCGCTGTGCTGGTGGTAACGGGCCCGACGGTGATCGCCCCCATGCTCAACGTGATCCGCCCCACTCGGGAGGTGGACCGCATCCTGCGCTGGGAGGGGATCGTCATCGACCCTATCGGCGCCCTTTTTGCGGTGCTGGTGTTCGAGGCGGTGCGCCTCGGCAGTCAGGGGGATCTCATCAGCCATACCCTGCTGGCGCTGGGCAAGACAGTGCTGGTCGGTTCCCTGATCGGGGTGGTGGCAGGCTGGCTCACCACCCTGCTCATTCGCAAGGACTGGCTGCCGGTCAGCCTGCACAAGTTCGGCGTGCTGGCGCTGGTGCTGGTCACCTTCAGCCTTTCCAACTGGCTCAGCCACGAATCGGGCCTGCTGGCGGTGACCGTGTTCGGCATCTGGCTCGCCAATCAGGAGGGACTGGATCTGGAGGAGGTACTGGCGTTCAAGGAGGATCTCGCGGTCATCCTCATCTCCAGCCTGTTTATCCTGCTGGCGGCGCGCCTCGATCTGGCCCAGCTCTGGCAACTCGGCCCCATGGTGCTGGCGCTGCTCTGCGTGGTGCAATTCGTGGCGCGCCCGCTCTGTATTCTGGTCTCGACCTGGGGCTCGGATCTCTCCTGGCGGGCTCGCGCCCTGCTGAGCTGGATCGCCCCGCGCGGTATCGTTGCGGCGGCAGTCAGCGCCTCGTTCGCCATCAGCCTGCATCAGGCCGAGATCCCCGATGCCGACAAGCTGGTGCCGCTGGTATTTGCAGTGATCATCTCCACCGTAGTGTTGCAGAGCCTCACCTCGGCACCGCTGGCCAGCCTGCTCAAGATGCGCCAGAGCGCCCCCAACACATGGCTCATCATAGGGGCCAACTCGGTGGCGCGGGCCATAGGCCGGGCGCTGGCGGATCAGAGTGTGCCGGTGCAACTCTGCGATCCCGCCTGGGAGTTCTGCAAACAGGCGCGGATGAGCAACCTCCCCTGCTACTTCGGCAACCCCCAGTCAGAACATGCCGAGCTGCACCTGCCGCTCACCAGCATCAGTACCGTGCTGGCGCTCTCCCCCAACCGCCACAACAACGCCCTCGGGGTGCTGCACTTTGCCCACCTCTACGGCGAGGAGCAGGTCTACTCCCTGCGATCCAGCGAGCAACACGGCAAGGCCAACCGGGAGAGTGCCACCTTTCGCGCTCGCCAGAACCTGTTCGGCCCCGACATCAACTATGCCCGGCTGAGCGGCCTGCTGAGCCGGGGTGGCCAGATCAAGGCGACCCGCCTGAGCGAGGCGTTCGACTGGGCCCAGTATCAGACCGCCAATCCCGGCGCCATCCCGCTGTTCATCATGGATGGCAAGGGCAAGCCCCAGATCGTCACCGGCCCCGTCACCCCGCAGGCGGGTGAGCTGCTGATCGCCCTGCAGCCGCCCAGAGAGCAGGGTACCGAATGAGCGAGGCCAACCACAATCCGCTGATCGCCCCTCTGCTGGTGCTGCTGCAACAGGCGGCGGGCAGCTACAAGGTGCATGAACTGATGGCGGCTCTGCGCCAGCAGGGGGAGATCCCCCGGCTGGCCGACGACGAGCAGTTGCAGCTGTTTCGGGTCAACTTCCTGATCATGAACGCCCTCTACCAGTTGCAAGCCGAGCTTTATGAAGAGGGTTGGTGGCTGGTGATCAGCACCCTGGATATCCGGCTCGAACCGCTGGTCGGGAGCTCGGAGGCCAGCCACGGCTTTGCCCTTGGCGAAAATCTGCGTAGCTACTATCTCGACTGGCAGGTGTTCTGGCAGACCGACCGTGCCGAAGTGGAGGCCCTGCTCAACCGCTTCTGGCGCGCTTACGACGGTGAGGGGCACAAAGCCGAGGCGCTGGCATTGTTCGAGCTGAATGAGGGGGCGAGTCAGGAGGCGATCCGCCGCCGCTGGCGGGAGCTGGCATTGCAGCACCATCCGGATCGGGGCGGCAATGCAGAGACCTTTATCCGCATCCGCTGGGCATGGGAAGTCCTGCAGGGATGATCCCGTTGCCGTACCACTGTTGCCGCACATAAAGGGCAGGCATAGACTGGAGCTGGATATTCCCCACAGGAGAGCATCATGACAGTCAGTGAACTTCGTAAGCTCTATCAGCAACAGATCCTGCAAGAGGCCGAAATACTCCACGATGTGGCTATTCCCGGCTGGCTCATCGAATTCAGAGGCAAGGATGGCGCCCTCTACGAGCTGACCGACACCCTCGGCTGCCCGGTCAGTTTCGGCACCGTCGAGCAGGCCCGCGAACATCTGCATCAGGTGGCCGACTGCCCGGTTCAGGTGGAGCACCTCTACCGCTTCTTCGAACGCTAGCCCCACCCACCGCACAGTAAAAAGGCTCCCGAGGGAGCCTTTTTGTTATTCCGGTTGTTTTCTATTCCGGTTGCAGCGGTTCCGCCACCTTGCCCTCCAGCTTTCTGACCGGCTTTTGCAGGATCAGGTTGGCCGGATAGGTGACCAGATCGCCGTTGTCATCACGCACCCGCACATAGAAGAGGCCGATCTCGGTGATGACGCCGGTGACCGAGTCATCCTTGTCGAGGATACGGATCCGGTCGCCAATCTTGTAGGGGAAGGCGAAGAAGATGGTGATGCTGGCGGTGATGTTGGAGAGGATCGACCACTGGGCCACCATGGCGACCCCCAGTACCGCAAAGAAGGAGGACGCGAGCACTACCAGTCGGGAGAAGTCGAGCCCCCACACCCCGGCCAGCACCAGCAAGGTGGCGCAGCCGAGCAGGAAGTGGAACACATGGGCTACGTAGAGCACTCGGTTCTCGCTCACCTGCCTGCTCTGACCGAGCGCCAGCAGGCTCTTGTGAATCAGCCGCCGGATCAGGGTATGACCCAGCAACAGCAGCAGGGTCAGGCCAATGGATTGCCACATGGGTTATGTCTCCTTACCACCAGCGCCGATGTTTGAGCCAGATAGCCAGCCCGCTTGCCAGCGCCACCAAGGATCCGCAGAAGACCCAGAAGGCGGTCGGATTCTCGGCCCCGGGAATACCGCCGAGGTTGATGCCAAACAGGCCGGTCAGGAAGCTGGCAGGCAAAAAGAGCAGCGCCATCACCGACATCTGGTAGGCGCGGCGATTGGTTGCCTCCGCCATCAGATTGTTGATCTCGTCTGCCAGCACAGCGGTGCGCGCCACCCCGGCATCGAGGTCATCGAGCCAGCGCCGCAGCCGATCGGCGATATCGAGCAGACGACGGCGGTCATCCTCATCCAGCCAGCTGATCTTCTCGTTGGCCAGCCGCGCCACCAGATCCCGCTGGGGGGAGAGGTAACGACGGATCATGATGAGCTGCTTGCGGATCAGCGCCAGCCGGCCATTGGCGGGCATGTCGCGCATCAGCACCATCTCCTCCAGATCGAGGATCTTGTCGTGCAGCTCCTCGACAAACTCCCCCGCCCGATCGGTCAGGGCATCGCAGATCTCCACCAGCCAGTCGGCCGGGGTATCGGCGCCGCCCCCCAGCTTGAGCTGGTTGAACACATCCTGCTCGGAGAGCAGCGGACGACGACGGCTGCTGATGATGAGATCCGGGGTGATGAAGATGCGCAGCGCCACCATCTCTTCGGGCCTGTGATCCTTGTTGTGGTTGATGCCGCGCAGGATCAGCAGCACCGTCTCCCCCATCCGCACCAGCTTGGGACGATTGCTCTGGCCGAGCAGCGACTCCCTGGCCGCCTCGCTGAGCAAGGGGGTCTGCAACAGCCAGCGCGCCGAATCGGGATTGCCGTAATCCAGATGCAGCCAGCCGGGATGCGCCGCCGGGACTTCGCTTCCCGCCATCAGCGGCGCCATGCCACCCTTGCCATCCAGGGTCAGGGCATAAATCACTTCACCGGGCACCCGATCCATCTCGTCTCCTTCTCGTTTCATGTGCTGGCCCCAGCTTACACCAAAGGCGGGGCCGACTCAGCCCCGCGCCGGGAAGGGGAGGCCTGTGTTAACATGACCACTCTCGTTTTCCATCCGCTTTCACTACAGGAAACCATGCCATGCCCATCTGGGTTGATGCCGATGCCTGCCCCATTCCGGTCAAGGAGATCCTCTACCGCGCCGCCCACCGCGCCCAGGTCGTCACCACCCTGGTGGCCAATCAGGGATTGCGGGTGCCCCCCTCGCCTTTCATCAAAACCCAGCAGGTGGAGAAGGGATTCGATGTGGCAGATCATGTCATCGCCCAGCAGGTTCAGCCCGGCGATCTGGTGATCACCGGCGATATTCCTCTCGCCTCCTGGGTGATCGATGCCGGTGGCGAGGCGCTCAATCCCCGCGGCGAGATCTACACCCGCGAGACCATCAAGGCGCGGCTCGGCATGCGCAACTTTATGGAAGAGCTGCGCTCGGCCGGAGTACAAACCGGCGGCCCGGCCCCCTTCAATGCCACTGACAAACAGCGCTTCGCCAACGCCCTCGACAAGTGGCTGGTCAAAGGCAAGCTGTAAAGAGACCCTAAAGGCGCCCAATATGGGCGCTTTTTCGCCGTAACATCCTGATTTTTAAAATAAGAGCTGACCACAACCGTCAGGCTGGTAAGATGCGCCGCCATCTTGTCCACGCCGTAATCATCATGACCGCCCAAGGGCACCTGCTCTTCTCCGTTACCTGCACCCTGATCGCCCATAAACTGCAGCTCACTCCGGCGCTGGCCGATTCCAGCCTGTGGCAGACCATCCCTGCCGCGCTGGCCAGCGCCCTGTTGCCCGACCTCGACCACCCCAAATCGGTGCTGGGGCAACGACTGCCGTGGATCTCGAAACCTCTGTCGCGGCTGTTCGGCCATCGCGGCTTCACCCACAGTCTGCTGGCGGTCGCCGCCGCTATCTGGGGGCTGAACCAGAGCCTGCCGCCGGACACCCTGCCCATGGGGGTCAAGGATGCCCTGATCGTCGGCTACCTCAGCCATCTGCTGGGGGACTGGCTCACCCCGGCGGGCATTCCGCTCTTCTGGCCCATCAAGCGCCGTTACCGCCTGCCGGGCTGGCCGCTGCGCAGCGGCGGTGCCATCGAAACCGGCTTTTGCACTCTCACCCTGCTGGTCGCCGGCTGGTGGTGCGGCTGGCGCCTGTAGGCCAGAAACGAAAAAGCCCCTGACGAGGTCAGGGGCCCAAGCAGTGGTGCGAACCACTAGAGGATCAGATCATGATGCCTGCGATAACAGCAGAGAGCAGGCTGACCAGGGTAGAACCGTAGACCAGCTTCAGACCGAAGCGGGAAACCATGTTGCCCTTCTCTTCGTTCAGCGCTTTTACCGCACCGGCGATGATGCCGATGGAGCTGAAGTTGGCGAAAGAGACCATGAAGATGGAGAGGATGCCGACGGTGCGCGGAGAGAGCTCGGCAGCCACTTTGCCCAGATCCATCATCGCCACAAACTCGTTGGTCACCAGCTTGGTCGCCATGATGGAGCCCGCTTGCAGCGCTTCACCACTCGGGATACCCAGGATCCAGGCGATCGGGTAGAAGAGGTAGCCCATGACGAACTGGAAGTTCACGCCAAATGCCATCTCGAACAGGTAGTTGATGAGGGCGATCAGGGCGATGAAGCCCACCAGCATGGCACCCACGATAACGGCAACGGTGAAACCAGCCATGATGTACTCGCCCAGCATCTCGAAGAAGTTCTCTTTCTTCGGCGTGTGGTGCTCGTCACCTTCGGCAATGGCCTTGATGTCGGTCACGGAGTTATCCGGCTCGTAGGGGTTGATCAGCGACAGCACGACGAAGGTACTGAACATGTTGAGCACCAGCGCGGCAACCACGTAGCGCGGCTCGATCAGCTGCATGTAGGCACCGACGATGGACATGGAGACGGTAGACATGGCCGTCGCCGCCAGGGTGTACATCTGCTTCTCGTTCAGGTGCGGCAGGATGTTCTTGAGGGCGATGAAGTTCTCGGACTGGCCGACGATCATCGAGCTGATGGCGTTGAAAGACTCCAGCTTGCCCATGCCGTTGATCTTGGCCAGCACGGTACCGATACCGCGGATCACCAGCGGCAACAGACGGATGTACTGCAGAATACCGATCAGCACGGAGATGAATACAATGGGCATCAGCACCATCAGGAAGAAGGAGAAGGCCCCTTCGTTGACCAGACCACCGAACACGAAGTCGGTACCCTGTTTGGCAAACTCCATCAACTTGGTGAAGCCGGCGGCAAAGCCCCCCACCACCGCCAGACCCACTTCCGAGTTCAGCATGAACCAGGCCAGCGCCAGTTCGACCACCAGCAGTTGGCCGATATAACGCAGCTTGATCTGTTTCCAGTTGTGGCGGTTAGCCAGCAGAGAGAGAGCGAGGACCATCACCAGTCCGAGCACAAAGTGAACGTATTCCATACCTGTAGCACCTGAGTAAATTGTAATTTTTGACCGGCGCCATCATAGACATTTGCACATTTAAAAATCAGATAGCCATCACAATCCCGCGCAATATTATGGAGGCAGGATAATACAAACGTTTTTAAATTAATTGTGCAATGAACTGATATTAATCGCGCAACATTGAAAATATAAATTCCTTTAAAAACATCATATTGAGTAAGGTTGGCGCCGTTTTATGTTCTTTGAAAATATTTCATCAGCATTTTCGCAACATTCCCTATGGCGCAATAACTACTCGTGGAATATTTTCCAGCCATTATATTAAAACACTGAAAATAGAAAACGTTTATCCGCGATAAATAATTAGATGTGTGTTTGAAAAATAGTCCTTATTACATTGTCAGTGCTCGCCCGCGATCGGTTTGGCAACAAATGAACCTTTCATGGCCCCCTCGTGACCAGCCGTTCAAAAATCCGCCACATCCGGTGCCACATTCTGGTATGATGCGCGGCCTTAGCGCTCGCGCATCCCCGTTTTCTCCGAAATAGAGTCCTTTTGTGAACAACAGCGAATTTAGCAGCCTCAATCTCTCCCCCGCCCTGCAAGAGAACCTCACCAGCCTGGGTTACCTGCAGATGACCCCGATCCAGGCCCAGAGTCTGCCCCTGGTGCTCGATGGCAAAGACCTGATCGCCAAGGCAAAAACCGGCAGCGGCAAGACCGCCGCCTTCGGCCTCGGCCTGCTGGCCAAGCTCAACGTCAACCGCCTCGAAGTGCAGGCGCTGGTGCTCTGCCCGACCCGCGAACTGGCGGATCAGGTGGCTCAGGAGATCCGTCGTCTGGCGCGCGCCCTGCCCAACGTCAAGCTGGTCACCCTGTGCGGCGGCACCCCGACCGCACCGCAGTCCGCCACCCTGAGCTTTGGTGCCCACATCGCCGTCGGCACCCCGGGTCGTATTCTCAAGCATCTGGAGCAAGGCACGCTGGAGCTATCCGGCCTCAAGACGCTGGTGCTGGATGAAGCGGATCGCATGCTGGACATGGGCTTTGGCGAAGATATCAACCGGGTCATCAGCTATGCCCCCCAGCAGCGCCAGACCCTGCTCTTCTCCGCCACCTATCCGGAAGGGATCGCCCAGATGAGCCGCGGCGTGCAGCGCAATCCGGTCGAGGTGAGCGTGGAGTCCCTGCACGAGGGGAGCGCCATCGAACAGAAGCTTTACGAAGTGCCTGCCGGTCAGCGCCTCGACGCCCTCACCTGGTTGCTGAGCCACTACCAGCCCAGCTCCTGCGTGGTGTTCTGCAACACCAAGCGCGCCTGTAACGACGTGGCCGACCATCTGGCCGCCAAGGGCTTCTCGGCGCTGGCGCTGAACGGCGATCTGGAGCAGCGCGAGCGGGATCAGGTGCTGGTGCGCTTTGCCAACGGCAGCGCCACCATTCTGGTGGCCACCGATGTGGCGGCCCGCGGCCTCGACATCAAGGAGCTGGGCGCCGTCATCAACTACGAGCTGACCTATGATCCGGAAGTGCACGTGCATCGCATCGGCCGTACCGGTCGTGCCGGCCAGCAGGGTCTGGCCCTGAGCCTCTATCAACCGAACGAAGCTCAGCGCGTAAACTTTATCGAAGAGTACCAGCAGGCCCCGATGCCGCTGGGTGATCTCGGAAGCATCGGCCGCGACATCAAGCCGATCGCCCCGCAGATGGTGACCCTCTCCATCGATGCAGGCCGCAAGACCAAGGTGCGGGCCGGTGACATTCTGGGTGCCCTGACTGGTGAAGGCGGCATTGCCGGCGCCGACGTGGGCAAGATCCAGATCTCCGAGCAGTACTCCTACGTCGCCGTGAAGCGCAGCGTGGCGAGCGCCGCCCTCAAGCGGTTGCAGGAAGGCAAGATCAAGGGTCGCAGCTACCGCGCCCGCAAACTGGGCTAAGGTTCTTTGCAAGCCGTTAGCCAGACCACAGGCGCCTGACAGGCGCCTGTTTCATATCTCCGATGCCGCCATGCGGCAAGACAGGCACAATGACCCAAGCAATCCAGACCGATGTGAGCTGCCAGAACTGCGAAGCCTGCTGCTGCCGCCTCGAAGTGATGCTCTTTACCGATACCGGCGTGCCGGACCGTTATGTACTGGAACGGGATGGCGAGATACCGGTCATGCGCCGGCTGGACGATGGCTGGTGCGCGGCGCTCGACCGCAACACCATGATGTGCCGTATCTACGAGGTACGGCCACTGATCTGCCGCGAATTCGAAATGGGTGAGCCCGACTGCGTTGACGAACGGGACAAGTGGTTTATCAAGCTGGAGTAAACCCGAGCCAACCAGAATGCGGGGTCGTCAAGCGCTCGCAGGTTCACAGGGAGCGGTGTTGAGCTGCTCTCCCAGCCACTGGATGGCCGCTGCCTCTTGCTCGAAGTAACGTACCGCCCGAAAGGGCAATCCCTTGAAGATGTTATCCGCCAGATAGCGCTTGAAGCCCCCCACGAAGACCACCGCCAGAAACTGACAGCCACTCTCGGCACACCAGCCAAACTGGCGACGAAAACGGGCCAGCACCTCGGGCCCGGCCGCTTCAAACTCGGTCGCGACCTCGACAATCCCCCAGGGGCCATCCATCAATCCGGCCAGTTCGTGACGAAAACGCGCCTCATAGGCCATGGCACCTGCCAGATTGAAAGGGCCACTCGGGCGGCAGATCAGCATCTGGCCCCTGCGCTCCATGTCGAATTGCCCATGTGGCTGCATGACTGCTCCCATTCCGTTACCACCACCATCGCCTGCAAATTGTTACCACAAGGTAATAATTTATAAGGAAAAGTCCAGCAGCAAACAGGCTTTCCCCAAAGCGTGCTCATCCTATCCAGCAAACCGTCGGCACCTCATGTTACCCACATCCCGCACTGAATCGGTCTCAAGATGTGTGATTGCAGTTAACGAAACGTTACTGCTATTATCCGCGCCGCCACAAACATTCCACCAGCCGAAAGGTTTGGCACCCCAACAAGGATGTGCAATGAACAACAGGGACTCGAGTCATTACCAACGGATCTGGCGCTGGCACTTCTACGCCGGTCTCTTTGTCGCCCCTTTCCTGATCCTGCTGTCACTGACCGGGATCGTCTATCTGTTCAAACCCCAGCTCGACAACCTGATGTACCCCGAGCTGATGAAGGTCACCCCAGCCAGCCAGACCCTGAGTGCCGACCAGCTGCTGGCCAAGGCGATGATGACCATGCCAGACGCCAGCCTGCGCAAATACCTGCCGCCAGCCAGCCCGGATGCCAGCGCCCAGTTCATCGTCAATCAGGGGGATCGCGAGCTGACTCTGTTTATAGATCCCGCCAGCGGCGCCCTGCTCGGCACAATGGATAACAAGTGGAATCTGCAAGCGGTAGCCCGCTCCCTGCACGCCGACCTGCTGCTCGGCACCACGGGGGATCGGCTGATCGAACTGGCCGCAGGCTGGGGGCTGGTACTGCTGCTGAGCGGTCTCTACCTCTGGTGGCCACGCAAGGGGCCCGGGATGGGCGGCATCCTCTGGCCCAGAGTGAACCAGCGTGGCCGCCTCTGGTGGCGGGATCTGCACGCCGTGGTCGGCTTCTGGGGAGCCGGTTTCCTGCTGCTATTGCTGTTGAGCGGCATGACCTGGACCGGTTTCTGGGGCGATCAGTTTGCCGCGGTCTGGAACCGCTTCCCCGCCGCCATGTGGAACGAGGTGCCCAAATCGGCACCGCTGGCTCGCAGCCTCAATCAGGCCCACGAGCAGACCGTCCCCTGGGCGGTGGAGAACACCCCTATGCCCAGCTCGCAGCCGGTCGATGAGGGGCACGATCACGGCGCCATGAACCACGGCGAGCACGAGGGAGTGGTGATGGCCAGCCAGCGGATCCCGCTGCAACGGGTGGTCGAGATCGCCCATGAGCGGGGAGTCCAACCGGGTTACAGCATTACCCCGCCGGTCGGCGCCACCGGTGTCTATACCATCGCGATCTTTGCCGATGATCCGCGCAACGATGCCACCCTGCATATCGATCAATACAGTGGCAAGGTGCTGGCCGATGTGCGCTGGCAGGATTACGGCCCGGTCGCCAAAACGGTGGAGAGTGGCGTCATGCTGCACATGGGCAAGCTCTACGGCTGGCCCCACCAGCTCGCCATGCTGCTTATCTGCCTGATGGTGCTGGCCAGCGCCGTGAGCGGTCTGTGGATCTGGTGGTGCCGCCGTCCGCAGGGCCGTCTCGCCGCACCGCCGCTGCCTACCAAACTCCCGCCGATGCGCGGTGCCATCGCCCTGCTGATCCTGCTGGGCATTGCCTTCCCGCTGGTGGGCGCCTCGCTGGTCGCCATCTGGCTGCTGGATACCCTGCTCTTCTCCCGCCGGACTCCGGCGCTGGCCAAGGCCAGCTGAGCTGCCTCGATAACGATCAAAAAGGGCTCCCATCTCGGGAGCCCTTTTTATTGTTCGCCTTGGCGAGCTGCGACCAGCTGTCAGGAGAGCGCCAACCCGATGGAGAGCAGCAGGCTGAACAGAAAGGCGCTGATGGCGGTCTTCTTGAGGGCGCCGGTCAGCACCTCGCCATCGTAACTTTCGCGCAAGGTGCGGGCCGCATCGCTGAGAGGCTTCATGGCGGGCAGGAAGATCCACGGCCAGAAACTGGCGGGCTGGATCAGGATAAAGGCGATGGTTGCCAGCAGCGCCGCCCCCAGCAACACCCAGTGATAGGCGATGGCGCGGTTGCGGCCAAGGCGCACCGCCAGGGTGATCTTGCCGCTGGCGGCGTCGGTCTCGATGTCGCGCACATTGTTGATATTGAGCACGGCGGTGGCCAGCAGGCCACAGGCGGTGGCGGGCAATAGCAGATCCCACTCCAGCGTCTTGGTGAAGAGGTAGTAGGAGCCGAGCACCCCGAGCAGGCCGAAGAAGAGGAACACCGAAATATCGCCAAACCCGCGATAGCCGTAAGGGGTCTTGCCCACGGTGTAGGTCACCGCCGCAACAATGGCCGCGCCACCCAGCACCACAAATGCCAAAATCTGCAGCCACTGGCCGCCGAAGGCACAGCCCAGCAGCAGCAGGCCACTGGCCACCGCCGCCAGCGCAGTCAGCCCCATCGCCACGCACATCTGCTTTTTGGTGATAAGACCGGAGACCACCGCCCGCTGCGGGCCGATCCGCTCGCCGTTGTCGGCGCCGGAGACCGCATCGCCGTAATCGTTGGCCAGATTGGAGAGGATCTGCAGCAGGATGGCGGTCAGCAGCGAGAGCGCCATGATGGTGCCATCGAAGGCACCACGACTGGCAGCCAGCCCCGAGCCCAGTAGGATGGAAGAGCAGGCGAGCGGCAATGTTCGCAAACGCGCCGCCAGCAACCAAACAGAGAAGGTATTTGTCATTTTGTGATGGCCAAACAATCGGATATTGATCGTGTTAAGGGTTATCGAACCGGATTTGGGTATACTTGGCCCCGGAGAGTGAAGCTCCCGCGGGCGATTTACATGGACGAATGGGCAGATAATATATAGGAAATCATCGCCCTTTGGCATAAACCTACGGCATCCAGCTACCGGATCGCTCGTTACTACCCGGCTCAGACAAGAATCCATGTTGGCTCAGACCCATATCAAGCAACAACTGGACGCCCTGCGTCACAGCAACGTCAGCGGCTTCGTACGGTTGCGAGTGGCGATCGAAATCCGCTCCTTTCTGGGCTGGCTCGCGGCGCAAACCCTCTATCCCCGCATCTACTGGCAGGCCCGTGGAGAGGCTCGTCCCGAGTATGTCGCGCTGGGCGCCATCCATGAACTGACCGAACCGCACGCCATCAAGCAGGTGTGCACTAATACAGCCAACCAGCATCATGACGACAGCCCTCGCTACTATGGCGGGCTGGCGTTCGATCCGGCCCAATCCGGCTGGCAAGGGTTTGGCCCCTGCCGTTTCGTGCTGCCCCGTATCGAGCTGGTGCGCCGTGGTGAATGCGTCAGCCTCTGCCTCAACCTCTGGCTGGATGACGACAATCTCGAGGCCGAACTGCAGGCGGCAGAAGCCGCCCTCGATGCCCTGCGCCCGGAAGCCCCGCTGCCCGCCCTGCAAAAGCAGCCCTGGCAGCGACAGGATTGCCCCGGCCCCGCCCAGTGGCAGACCTTGGTAGAGCGCGTCACTGCCCCCGATTTTCAGGCGCACACCCCCAAGGTGGTGCTGTCGCGGGAGAGCGTGCTGACCAGTCCGAACCACGATGCGGATATCAATCCCTGGGCCATGCTCAACCAGTGGGCCCGCCACGCCCAGGACTGTTTCCACTTCGGTTTTCAATTCTCCCCCGAGCAGGCCTTTATCGCCTGCTCCCCCGAGCGGCTCTACCGCCGGGAAGATCGCCACCTCTTTACCGAGGCGCTGGCGGGCACCATTCGCCGCTCCGGCGATGAAGAGGTCGATGCCCAACTGGCCGCCGAACTGCTGGCCGACAGCAAGAACCGGCTGGAGAACCGACTGGTACACGCCGACATCCTGAGCCGTCTGGCACCACTGACCCACGATGCCACCCTGACCGAGCCGCGCATTCTCAAACTGCGGCTGCTGCAACACCTCAAGTGCGATATCGAAGCCGAGCTCAAGCCCGGGGTCTGCGACTGGCAGTTGCTCGACGCCCTCCACCCGACGCCGGCGGTGGGCGGCGCCCCGCGCGAGGCAGCGCTCGCCTTTATCCGCGAGTTCGAGCCCTACGATCGGGGCTGGTACGCCGGAGCCTGCGGCATGCTGAGTCGGGAGACGTCCGAGTTCTCGGTCGCTATTCGCAGTGCCCGCATTCAGCCGGGCAACGTCACCCTGTTTGCCGGTGCCGGCATTGTCGCCGGTTCCGAGCCTGTCGCCGAGTGGGCCGAACTCGACAACAAGATCGCCAATGTGCTCTCCCTGCTGGGATAGTCATTCACCCTTTTCACGCTACGAGAGCCCCTATGCCCACCCGTAAAGAGCCTGCCAGCGAAGAGTTTGCCTGCACACCGTTTTCGAGCCAGCACGCCACCTTCAACCACGTCTGGTCCTCCCTCTTGCTGGAGGAGCTCTTTCGCCTCGGGGTGCGCGACATCGCGCTGGCCCCCGGCTCCCGCTCCGCGCCGCTGACCATGGCCGCCGCGGCCCATCAGGGCTTTCGTCGTCACCTGCACTTTGACGAGCGCGGTCTCGGCTTTATGGCGCTGGGGCTGGCCAAGGGGAGCAACCGGCCGGTGGCGGTGATCATGACGTCGGGCACCGCGGTAGCCAACCTCTGGCCCGCCGTGGCAGAGGCCCAGCTCACCGGCGTGCCGCTGATTATTCTCTCCGCCGATCGCCCTCACGAGCTTATCGACAACGGCGCCAATCAGGCGATCGACCAGCAGGGGATCTTCGGCCGCTACCCCGTCTATCAGCAGAACCTGCCGAGCCCCACCCCGACCATTCCGGCGGCGTTTGTGCTGAGCTCGGTGGACCAAGCCTTGGCCAAACAGGCGCTCACTCCCGGAGTGGTGCACTTCAACTGCATGTACCCCGAGCCCCTCTACCCGGGCGAGCACTATCAGGATTTCTCCGACTATCTGGCCCCCCTCGGTGACTGGCTCGGCTCACACAAGCCCTGGAGCCCGTGGCAGCAAAACGAGCCGACCTGCCCACCTCAGGCGGAGTGGGAAACCTTTCGCCAACAGCGCGGCATCGTTGTAGCTGGCCGCATTACCGACCCGAAGCAGGCACAGGCCGCCGCCGCGCTGGCGGAGCAACTCGGCTGGCCGCTGCTGGCAGATCTGCAGAGCCAGATCCGCTTCGACAGCCGCAACCTCATCCACATGGATATGGCGCTCAACGACCCTGAATTCATCGCCGAGCTGGGCCGCGCCGAGGTGCTGCTGCAATTTGGTGCGCGGCTTGTCTCCAAGCGGCTTGGCCAGTTCATCAAACACCATTCATGGCAGGATTACTGGCTGGTGGATCCGCAACCGGCGCGGCTCGATCCCGACTACCGGCTGCGCAACCGGCTGCTCTGCAGTGCCAGCACCTTTGCTGCGGCCCATCCGGTCACCACAGCGCAGGCTCCCTGGCACCGGCTGGCCGAGCTGCAACACAACGCCAGCCAGCAGATCACCGCTGCCTGCGAGCACTTCTCCGAACTCGGGGTCTGCCATCGACTCAATTCCCTTATCGAAGGGCAACTGTTTGTCGGCAACAGCATGCCGGCCCGACTGATGGACATGCTAGGCGAAACGGGCAAGGGGCCGAGCCGGGTGATGACCAACCGTGGCGCCTCCGGCATCGATGGCCTGCTCGCCACCGCCTACGGGTTTGCCCAATCGATCGAGCAGGACAGTGATGAGCCCACCACCCTGCTGCTTGGGGATCTCAGCGCCCTGCACGATCTCAATAGCCTCGCCCTGCTCAGCAAGGCGAGCCGACCGCTGGTGGTGATCCTGCTCAACAACGATGGCGGCAGCATCTTCCGTATGTTGCCGGTGCCCACCGAAGGGGAGCTGCTGGAGAGCTACTACCGGCTGCCCCACGGCCTCAGTTTTGAACATGCTGCCGCCATGTTTGGCCTCGCCTATCGGGCGCCGACCACCCTGTCCGAGTTCGAGCACGATTACCGCGCCGCCCTCCAACATGGCGTTACCTTGATCGAGATCCGGGTACCGAGCGAGCAGGTGGCCGATGATCTCAAGGTGCTGGGGGCCGCCATCCGTGGCAAATAAAGATGCCAATGTGCCGCTGGTGCTGCTGCACGGCCTGCTGGGGGATGGCGGCGACTGGCAACCGGTGATCGACCGGCTGCCCGCCATCCGCTGCATCGCCCTCGATCTGCCGGGTCACGGCCAGCATAGCGCTCTCACCGTCAGCGACTTTGAGCAGAGCCACCAGTGGCTGGTCGCCGAGCTGGCAAGCCGCAACATTGAACGCTATCTGCTGGCGGGTTATTCGCTGGGGGGGCGACTGGCCCTCTATCACGCCAACCACAAGCCCGCCGGGCTGCGGGGGCTGCTGCTGGAGAACTGCAACCCGGGGTTACCGACCAGTGAGCGGGCCGCCCGCATCCAGCACGATGAACAGTGGGCGCAGCGCTTCGAGCGTGAGCCCCTGGCTGACGTGCTGGCAGATTGGTACCGGCAAGGGGTGTTTGCCGATCTCGATGATGCGGCCCGGGCCAGCCAGATCGCCCGCCGCCTTGGCAACGACGGTCAGGGCATCGCCACCATGCTACGCGCCACCTCGCTAGGCAAGCAGCCGGATCTCGCCCCCTGGCTCATGGCATGCCCGCTGCCGGTTACTTATGTGAGTGGCAAGCGGGATCACAAATTCCATCAGCTGGCTTGCCAGCTGGCGAACCAAAATCGCAGAATCAACCACTTGGTGCTGGATGGCGGCCATAATCTGCACGCCCATCAGCCTGATAACTTTGCCCGACTCCTCGCGGAGTGGGTCAACCAACAAGAAGAGACGAGTCATGATTGAAGCAATGACGGAAGCTGAACTGTATGCACCTGTTGAATGGCAGGATTGCTCCGCCGGTTACGAGGACATCCTCTATCACAAGTCCAACGATGGCATTGCCAAGATCACCATCAACCGTCCCCAGGTGCGCAACGCCTTCCGCCCCCGCACAGTCAAAGAGATGCTGCAGGCGCTGGCCGATGCCCGTTATGACGATCAGATCGGCACTATCATCCTGACCGGTTTTGGCGAGAAAGCCTTCTGCGCTGGCGGTGACCAGAAGATCCGTGGCGACTACGGTGGATACCGCGATGACGAGGGGACTCACCACCTCAACGTGCTCGACTTCCAGCGCGACATCCGCACCTGCCCGAAACCTGTGGTTGCCATGGTGGCCGGTTACGCGGTCGGTGGCGGCCACGTGCTGCACATGATGTGTGACCTGACCATCGCCGCCGACAACGCCCAGTTTGGCCAGACCGGCCCGAAAGTGGGCTCCTTCGATGGCGGTTGGGGTGCTTCCTACATGGCTCGCATTGTCGGCCAGAAGAAGGCCCGCGAAATCTGGTTCCTCTGCCGCATGTACGATGCCCAGCAAGCCCTCGACATGGGTCTGGTCAACACCGTTGTGCCGCTGGCGGATCTGGAGCGTGAAACCGTGCGCTGGTGCCGCGAAATGCTGCAAAACAGCCCGATGGCGCTGCGTTGCCTGAAAGCGGCGCTCAACGCTGACTGTGATGGTCAGGCGGGCTTGCAGGAGCTGGCGGGCAATGCCACCATGCTGTTCTACATGACCGAAGAGGGTCAGGAAGGCCGCAACGCCTTCAACGAAAAGCGTCGCCCCGACTTCTCCAAATACAAGCGGAACCCCTGATGACACTAGCCCTGTATCGCTATCAACTGCCTTTTACCCAGCCACTGACCTTTCACGGCAAGGTGGAGGTGGCGCGAGAGGGGCTGTTGGTGCGCATCAACGACGGCTGGGGGGAAATTGCCCCCCTGCCCGGCTTCTCGAAAGAGAGCCTGCAACAGGCAGAGGCAGAAGCCCTCGCCACGCTGGCAGCACTGGCCGCCGGCGACACCCCGAACCCCGTGCTGCCGTCGGTGCAATTTGGCCTCGACTGCGCGCGCCGGACATGGCCCGAGCAGCGCAACCCGCTGCCGGAGCCCTATCCCCTCATTCAAGGCTCCCCCCAGGAGCTGCTGCGCAACTGGAAAGAGTGGCTCCACCGCACGCCCGGCAAGGCCAAGCTGAAGGTGGCGCGCTACCCGATGCGTGACGAGCTGGCGCTGATCCGCCTGCTGTGCGACCGCCTTCCCTCCCTCAAGCTGGTGCTGGATGCCAACCAGGGCTGGACCCGCGAGGAGGCGTGGACCTTCTGCGGCCACCTCGACCCGAATCGCATCGAGTATCTGGAAGACCCCTGCGCCGACTTTGCCGACATCGCCTTTGTCGCCAACCGCACCGGCATGCCGGTGGCGCTGGACGAGCTGCTGGCGCAGGGCAAGCCGTGGGAGCCGATCCCGCAACTGCGCGCGCTGGTGCTCAAGCCTACCCTGCTCGGTTCACTCGCCAACTGCGAAGCGCTGATCGCCCGCGCCCGCGAACTGCGGCTCAAGGTGATCATCTCCTCCTGCTTCGAATCGGATCTGGGCCTGAACCAGCTCTTTCATCTGGCGGGCGAATGGGCTCCTGAACAGGCTCCGGGGCTGGATACCCGCCGCTGGATGGCGGGCAATCTGCTGGGGGAAGATGGCAAACCGGATCTGAGTCGACTGGAGCAACTGTATTACCGTGATTGACCCCTCCCGTTCACCCGCACAGACACCTTGCCCGGTACGCCACCGGGCAATCTCAGCCCCGAACCGCATTGCCATCCACACCGCCTCGCCTCTCAGTTACCGCCAACTCGATGCCCGCCTCAACAGCCTGTGCCAACAGCTGGAACAAGCCGGAGTGCATCGTGGCGATCATCTGACAGCGGTGGTGCGTGGTGCGCTGGAAGATGTGCTGCTGGCGTGGGCCTGCGTGCGCAGCGGCGTGGTGTTCTGCCCGCTCAATCCAGCCTTTCCTCTCGAAAAGCAGCGCGAGCTGGCGTTACAACTCGATGCCGATGCCTTCTGGTCGGCAGGGGAGATCCCGGCAGGCAACTGGCAGCCCTTGCCGATCGACTTCACGCGCGAACTGCCAGCAAGAGAGGAAGCGTGGCCGCTGGAATCGACCCAACTCAACAATATGATCCTCACCTCCGGCTCCAGCGGCACGCCGAAAGCGGTGGTGCACCGGCTCTGCAACCACCTTGCCTCGGCACGCGGCTCTGCCACCCTCATTCCCCTCGATGAGGCCTGCGGCTGGCTACTCTCCCTGCCGCTGTTCCATGTGGGCGGCTACGCCATCCTGTTTCGGGTCTTTCTGGCGGGCGCCACGTTGGTGCTGGATCAACGTGAACGCTCCCTCAAGGAGCGGCTGGAGTGCCAGCCCATCACTCACCTCTCGTTGGTGCCAACCCAGCTCTGGCGCCTGCTGGCAGAGGGTTTTGATCCCGCCCGTACCCGCCTGCGCGAGTTGCTGCTCGGCGGTGCCGCCATCCCGCAACCGCTGGTGAGCCGCCTCTGCGCCATGGGGCTCGAACCCAAGGTGAGTTATGGTCTCTCCGAGATGGGCAGTCAGGTCTGCACCGCTATACCCGGCGATACAGGCGTAGTTGGCAAACCGCTACCGGGACGGGAAGTGTGCATCAGGGAGCAGGAGATCTGCGTGCGCGGCGCCACCCTGTTTGCCGGTTACTACCGAGATGGCGAGCTGGAACTGCCGCTCGATGACGAAGGCTGGTTTCATACTCGCGACAAGGGGAGGTTCACTGCGGCAGGGGAGCTGCTGGTAGAGGGACGGCTCGATAACCTCTTCATCTCGGGTGGCGAAAACATCCAGCCCGAAACCATCGAGCAGCGACTGGTAGATCATCCCGCTGTCGCCCAGGCGCTGGTGGTGCCGGTACCGAGCGACGAGTGGGGGCAACGCCCCGCCGCCTTTATCGACTGGCACGGCGAACCGATTCCCGACTCCGAACTGGCCGCCTGGATCCGCAGCACCCTGCCCGGCTTTATGGTGCCCGACCACTGGCTCCCTTGGCCCGATCTTGGCGGCAATCTCAAACCACAGCGAAAACAATTTCAGAATATTATTAGGTCGCAATAATTATTCATGCGACAAAAACTGACACCACGGAGCCATCCAAATACACATATGGCTCAAAATAAAATGCTGGTGGTATCAAAATCCTCCTCCTCAGTCTGAATAAGTGAGAACGATTACATAAACGGCCTTTTTTTGCATATTTTTTGAACCAAATTAATTGGCTGTAGTACCATACCCTCCACCATGCATTTAGTAGGAAATGCTAACCATATGATAATAAAGGAAATTGACGATTTATCATTATTTGAACAAAGGCTGCATGGTGGTAAAATGCACTCCTTGGCAGTAAGGCGAGTCACACATGAGTAACAAAATTTATAAAATTGCAGAGGATATCTTTTTCTCCGCTGCAATATTCCGACTCTCGAAAGGGGACAAGGACATCAAGCTCAGCAACAAGGAAGCCGAGCTACTCGAAATGCTGTGTGATGAGGCAGGCACTGTCATTCCAAGAAGCAAACTGCAGGATGCCTTGTGGCCAAATCAGGACAATACCGATACCAATTTGAACCGGCAGATACTCTCGTTGAGAAGAAAACTGGAATCCTTCGGCTTAATGGATGCGATCGATACCATTCCACGGGTTGGCTATATGTTTTGTGCTCCGATTGAGCTCGCTGGGGAAAGTGAAGAGCCAGCACCAGCGGAAGAAATTCAAGCGCCGACGCCTTCCCCTGCACCTCAAGCCAGGCGGCAATATACTCGCCGCAAATATGACCGATATTTCAGCCCAAAGCGTATTTTGCTGTTTGCATTGTTGCTGGTCTCGCTGACTTCACTAGCCCTCGTCATTTATAACTATGCAACAGCAAATACACTACGCACTATCAATTTAGGTCAGATTTCTCTCTATATGACCAGCGAGACGGAAAAAGCACTGAATGTGAAAATAGATTCACTGACGCCCTTGATAAAACCTGTTTCACGTAAAGCTGATGAGCAGATTTCAATTCTGGTTGGAAAAGAAGCCATCAGCTATTTTTCCATCAACAATAGCAGCAGGAAATTATCCGAAAATATCTTCCTGTTGCGTAGCGGTCACCCGGTGGCCGAAGAAGTTCAATGCGTTATCACAACCATGAACCAGCAGGGAAATAATGTTTCCAACAACTATTACAATAATCAAGAAACCACTGTCAGATATCACAGAGATTGTCAGGCACCAGACAACTGGGTAGAAATGACCAGAAAGAGTAAATATATTGTGACCATGAACAGAGAAATTGTAGTGGCCACCGTGATAGCCACTGACAATCAGGGAAAGACGCTGTTCAATCTGGATTCTGTTGGAGATCTGGAGCGGGATAATGGCGATATTTCGGTCGAGATAAAAAATACCATTGTCAATTTCATTGACCAGCAGGCGCTGACCAATAACGCTATGGTCGCCACTCTGGTCGCGGCGCTAACTCCCCCCAAACAAAAAGCCAAGTTCATTCAATTGCCTGGAGGTATTTACCTTTCCAGTTATCTAGGTGGCGTCATCACCTGGCCCAGCCATGGCAATACAAAAGTCATCCAGCGCAATGACTTCTGAGTTTATTCATAAGCAACGATGAAATTGGCGACGGCAGAATAGTCGCCAGGCTGGATGTTTTTGGCGGTCAATGCAGCAGGATGTCCTTCAACCCTGGCAAAAAATTGAAGCTCATTATCTGCCGCACCACCTAGCAGATAGCCGCGGGAGGCACTACCCAAATTCAGAGGTGATTGAGCCACGTCATACAGGCGGATGCCTGCCCCCCTGGCAATCCCAGCCGTGAATGCCAATCCGCCGCTTAGTTCGGGATCCTGCGAGCCAGTAAAGGTCACCTTGGCCATGCGGAAAATACCCGGCTTGCAATTGGTCAGACGAATGGAGAACGGCACTAGCTCCGCAACTCCGTTGGCATAGAGTTCCTTCACATCAACTACCCCCATCGCGACCTCCTGATCAAGGGATTCAGGGGAAACCACACAGGGTTGGTCGATGATCCGGCCATGGAGATTGACTGTATTGCCCAGCAACTCCAGATCATCGCCAGCACGAGGGGCCGCCGTCACGGCCAGCACCGGGCAAAGCGCCAAACCTAACCACAATGTCCGCAACATATGACAACTCCTCACTGGAACTCGGCAACGATGGTGGCTGTCGCATAGAAATCACCCGCCGGAATATCTGCACCTGTCGGGGTTACCGGTGCAGCGATAAAGCCCCAATCACCGATATTGCCCTGCATGGAAACCGGATAGAATTTGTTTAACTGCAACGGAGAACCATCCAGTTGCTTGAATTTTATTCCCAAATCGGGAATAACCTTGTTACCCGTATAGCTGTCACTGGTTGTTCTCAAATAATCCTGGCTGAATGAGGCTGGTCGTCCTGAGATACCAAGGTTTATTTTCAATGCATCACCTTCAAACGCGCCCCCCTTGCATTGGAAGGTCAGTGGCACTGTTTTCTCAAAGTTATTACCATCAAGCCCGGAGCCAGGCATGTCACCGAATTCCACTTCTATTGTTTGCCCACCATTAATGACACATTCCTCTGGCACATATAATATTGCCGAAGTAATTGTAATACGTGACATTGGAATGTTATTGAAGTCACTAACGGTATTGCCCATTCGACCAAACATTTCCACTACTTGGCGATCAGAAATTTGAACACCATTGATAATCTGCTTTTTCACCCGAAAATAGATTCTGCCTTTACTACCACTTCTGAAATTATTCTCTTGGACCTGCTGTCCCTGCCTACAATTATTAGATGTATTGAAGTTGCTTTCATTGTTGAAAGGAGCGCGAACATACTCTCTGCGGCGGCCATCAATCCATATTTCAACTTTCATGTCGAGAAAGTCGTTCAATTTTACATAGCCATCACTTGAAGGAGTTAGGCCATTACTCATGATAGCCTTGTAGTAAAATGGGGCATTATAAATACTTTGTGATGGGCAGGTTACAGTACCGCCATAATTCTGCCCTAAATCCCAAGTGAATGCATTCGTGACAAATCCCACTTCGTTTTTGATATCTGCCTTTTTCAGATCGATATAATAGTCATGAGTTGAATATGGAACAACATAACCATTTGCCAGCGCAGCGCTGGCAAATAACATAAAACTACTACAGGTGATGATCCGCAACATAGGTTTACTTTTCCTTCACGGCTTTACAGGCATTGCCTGTGCACTGGTATTTGATATCCATATATCCGCCGTAGTCATTGACATAGCTGATCACAAATTCGTTGCCCAGGGTTTCCGGGATAGTGACCGTCAGCTCTGACTTGGGGGCAACCATAAAGGCGGAGAAACCCTTGATAGTGGTCCGCTCCTTGCCCTTCGGATGGCCGAGGCCCACGTAGGTGATGTAGTAAGGGGTCGGGTTGTTGACCTTCAGAGCTTTGCCCTGCTTGGTGATCAGCACCTGATCCTGCCAGACGGCTCCACGCTCCGGCAGAATAGCCTCGGGGCGGTAGAACAGCTTGATCTTGGACTGCACGGCAATCTGCATCACGTTGCTCTTCTCGCTCTTGGGCGGGATCTCGCGCAGGTTGAAGTAGTAGATGGACTCGCGATCCTTGGGCAAGCTATCGATGGCCGGCACACTGGCGATGCGCACGATGGACTTCTGGTTGGCATCCACCCGCTGTACCGGCGGCAGCACCACGAAGGGAGAAGAGATCTTCTGGCCTTGGGCATCTTCAATCCAGGCCTGCGCCAGGTAGGGCAGCTTCTGGTTCTCGTTCTTGATGTTGAGGCTGATGGACTTTGCGCCGCCCGGATAAACGGCACGAGTACGATCCAGCACAATGGCGGCACTGACGTTGAGTGAGGTCATGCCAAGCGCAGCCAGACAGATATAAGAGAGCAGCTTTTTCATCGGTATCCCATTACTTGCAAGTGAGAGTCTTCATCGACAGATCGGTTACTTGTTGCGGCGCCACTATCTTGCACTGGCGGGCCCCGCCCCAGGAGAGTTCAAACGCTTCATTCGGTTTCACCCCGGTCAGATAGACCAGGCCATCTTCATCCACCACCGAGAGCACACGGCCGGAATCCTTGACGACGGTGGCACCAAACGGCGGCACTGAGCCATCGGGTAATCTGACACTGGCCAGCAGCTTGAACCCTTCGGCAATTTCGAAGGCATTATACCCAATTGCGCCCTCGGTCAGGGTCCCCTGCTTGATGGCGTTCATCGCATCGATGTCGTCGCTCAGCTGATCCACATCGACCCGGGTGTCGCTCTTGCGATAGTCGGTCATGTCGCTGATCACCGCGACGCCAAAGCGGTTGGTCACGGCGCGGCCATTGTTGAAAGAGACGCCGGAGGTATTGTCGGTATCCACCATCATGCGGGTACCGCCACGACGTGTCGCCTGGTGCAGGGCTGCACCGTGCTGGGTCGCCGTCAGACCGCCGCGCAGGCTGGCACCAACCGAGGTGTATTCGCTCTGCACGCTGTAGGCATTGAGGCTGACCGCTCCGATGTCGCTGTTGTGGTTGTAGTAACCCCGCGCCACGGCGTGGCCATTGCTCTGCACGCCCGCCCCCAGCTGATAGGTATCATCCGGTCGACTGTAGTCCTGATAGGTGGCCAGGTGAGTCACCTTGCCGTTGGAGGACTGCACGCTGTATCCCGCGCTCTTTCTGTCCCCTATTGGCACGCTGAGGGTCAACATGACGCTCTTGTCATCCTCGTAGTTCTCGGTCTTGGTCTTGTAGGCCGACACATAGACGGAAACATCCTTGAAGCTGCCGATGTTCACATTCTTGTTGATAGTGAGGCCGTAGCGATCCTCTGCCTCGTGATCCCAGTAGGTTCTGTGGGTGTAGTCCAGATAAACCGTCAGCGCCTTGGCTGCATCCTCCGCCCAGAAGGTCTTGTTGGCGGTGATGGTGTAGAGCTCCTTGTCACCCCAGGTGTTGTAATCATCGCTCGAGGTCGTAGTGTTGTTCTCCAACCGATCCTTGTTATTGAGGAACTGCGACATGGTCATGAAGTCATGTTGGGAGAAGCGATAACCCGCGAAGGTGATCGAGCTGTTGTATTCATCAAACTGCTTGGCGTAGTTCACCCGTACCGACTGGCCAATCTTGGTCGACAGGCCCGGCAACTTGGCGATGGACTGGGTCAGGTCGGCAGAAACAGCACCGAAGGCATAGAGATCACGACCAATACCCAATCCCATGGAGTTGTATTCACCCGCAATCAGGCTGCCGCCGTATAGTGACCAGGAGTTCGCCACCCCCCAGGAGAAATCACCGGTCACAAAGGCAGGGCCGTGCACATCGTGCACCGAATCCGTCTGTTCGGAAGGTGCACCAACCGCCAGGTTGTATCGGACATAGCCAGGGCGAGTCAGGTAGGGAACGGTTGCCGTGTCTACCTGGAACGAATTGACACTGCCATCTTGCTCCTCTACCCGTACATCAAGGCGGCCACGCACCGAGCTGTCCAGCCCCTGGATGCGAAACGGGCCCGCCGGCACGTTGGTTTCATAGATGATCCGGCCGGCCTGGGAGATGGTGACCTTGGCGTTGGTCTTGGCAATACCGCTCACTTCCGGCGCATAACCCTGCAGACTAGGCGGCAGCATGCGCTCGTCATTGGCCAGGTTGACGCCGGTATAGCGGAAACCATCGATTAACTGGGAGTTGAGCTGCTGCTCACCCACTGTCAGCTGGGCGGCCATGTTCGGCAGCGGACGATAGGCATAGATACGGTTCAGCTCGGTCGACGTCCGCTCATTATCACCCCAGTAAGAGCTGGCCTGATAGTCACCCCGCAAACGCCAGGCGCCGTAGTTGAACCCCAGCGTACCATAGCTGCTGATGTTGTGATTGGAGTAACCATCGCCTTCGTTGACCTGGGCGTTAATGTTGTAATCCAGCATCATCCCCGGGATCCCTTCATCCCATTGCTCGGGCGGAATCCAGTTGGGATCGCTATACTTCATCCACGCCTGAGGGATGGCAATGCGCAGCAAGCCGTTACCGATATCGTTCGAGATCACTACGCCGTCCAGCGCCAACAGGTTGGCACACTGGCCATCGTGCCAGGTATCGATCTTGGCGATGGCCTCGTCGGTCAGCGCCAGCTTGGGGATCACATCTTGCGGCAGGCAGGCTACCCCACCCTTTCCCTTGCCAGTATCGCTCTCGTAGAAAGGGATTTTCTGCAGGGGCAGCTTGTTCTTGTTGACCTCGATCTCGAGGTAGTAGTCGCCGGGCAGGATGTAGCCTTCGTCGGCAAACTGGGAGAGGTCGATCTTGGTCCGCTCATCCAGATCGAGCGCATCAATATTAAACTCCGTTTCTGCCCATGCGTGATTTGCCACCGCCATCAGGCCGGGTACGCATAGCATAAAAGCCATTTTTGAATAATGTTTTTTTCTCACAGAGTCTGATGTTGAAACGCTCATATTTTCACTCTAGGAATTGCATAAAGGTCTCACGTAATGAGGTATCTACACTAAGCAATTGGTTTGCTTACATATAATTGAGTTCTAACAGCGTCGTACTGTCCGGAAAAAACAGCTGACTGCTGATGAGCCCCAAATTGAATTCCAGATCACTGTTGACGATATCCGAGACAATAAAGCGCTCACCGGATACCTTGTGATATTGACCGTTATTGAGAATGCCCAGCTCATCGCTCATGGCACCACGCACGGACATGGAAATAAAAGGCAGTGATGCCACCGTCGCTCCGTCAACCTGACAACCGCTGATTTTCAACGTGCCCGGTTGCTGAGCCTGCAGTGGAATGCTGCGCAGCACCTCCAGCGTACAGCCCGATTCGGCTAGTCCATCCGTTAGTTCGTTGGCGTGGACTGATCCCGCCATCATCACCAGCTGCAGCACCATGGCCGCCATCATTGAAGTTTTCATGATTAGGGTTCGATGTGAGGAAACAGAATGTGTGAAGTTGTGGTGGCTCGCACCACCACAACCCTTGTCACACGTTAAGGCACTCTATTACTCGTAGGAGAGAGTAAAGTTGGTCACTGCAGTGAAAGCACCGGCTTTCAGCGGGTTGGTGTCTTGGCTTGCATAGCCTTTCAGCACGGCGCTAAAGGGCAACTCGTTGTCACCGTTGACCAGGCCGAAGGCGGCAGTCGGGGTACCCAGTACGATCGGAGCACCGCCCGGAGCAGTCATCTTGATACCGGCACCCGCGGCGTCACCACCACCGATCACCAGCAGGCTGGAGTCTACCGGGTCTTTGGCACCACTGAAGGTCACCTTGACGGCATCTTCCTTGTCAGAAATTTCACAGTTCAGCAGCTTGATGCTGAACGGCTTGGAGCTGGACTCACCACCGTTGGCCAGCTCTTTGGTGCTGATCTGGCCCATTTCAACTACCTGGTCAACAGACTCAGGGGCTACAGAGCAAGGGGCGTTGATGATTTCACCGTTAAAAGTGACTTTACCGGAACCGGCACCACCAGCAGCAAAAGCGGAGCCGCACAGCAGCATGGAACCAACACCCATAGCAACCAAAATTTTATTAGCTTTCATTCGTTTATACCTACATTAACGTGTGTTGTACTGCATCACTCCAATCATGCTGGAGTCACGATATTAAGTGATGCCGCGATATACTGCACAGCAACTGTTGGCGCTCGTCTCTCATTAAGCCGATGAGAAGTCATGCCAATAATAAACTGTGCCTCTTCAGGTTTATTTAAATAAGCAAAAGCAGCACACCGCATCAGGGGTAGTTCCCGCTACACCTCAACTTCACAACTACATACATCCTTGTCGTCTGTGCAGAAAACCGCATTCCGCTTTTGCTTGACGAACAAATTAACGACTCGTTTGATGCACATCAAATACATTTTGATTTGTATAAATTTTTTTATAAACACATTAAAAACAATTACTTATGTCAACGGTGAAATATAAATCGATATCATGAAATAAATAAAGTTCATATAAAGGACATCTATTTCAATATTGTCAGACTGTGAATTCAAAGCCGTACACAAAATTTCAACAAGAACACAACAAACGTAATCTATCTATTTTTGACAATAGTTATCAACAACTTCACACCCCCCCCCTAAAGGGGTAATCAGGTAATCAGGTAATCAGGTAATCAGGTAATCAGGTAATCAGGTAATCAGGTAATC
>NZ_JAJNOE010000012.1:0-144011 GCF_027854445.1 Aeromonas sp. PI_26 | reverse complement strand
TGAATCCCAGGTCGTTTAGCTCAGCTGGGAGAGCACCTCCCTTACAAGGAGGGGGTCACTGGTTCGATCCCAGTAACGACCACCATATTCGCAAGCGAGGCTGAGATATCAGCTGCAATTGCAGAGAAAGTCCCCATTCAGATGGGGATTTTTTTGCTCGCAATTCAGTACTTCAACTTCTTCTATTGCTGGTGTGGCGAGCCGAACGCCACCTCTTATTGCGCCACTCTGCCACTCCGATCCTTCTTCATCCTGCTCTTCCGAGATTGTTCGACGGCCACTGACTTCACTCCTGTCCATCGTGATGCTGCTTATATGAACGCCTGTTAAAGCAAACGCTAGCAATAAAAAGGGCAGGCCAAAGCCTGCCCGCACGGATGCGCAAGGTGTTACATGATCCCGCGGATCAGGATCCCGCTGATCAGCAGCGGCGCCACCACGCGCCAGCACCAGAGCAGCGCCAGACGCAGGGCGGGTGACAGGCCCGCAGGCAATATGGCATCACCCAATCGCCAGCCCAGCAGCAGGGTCAGTACCAGACCAAACAGCGGCATCATCAGGTTGGAGGTCAGATAGTCGAGCAACTCGAAGATGGTCTTGCCAAACAGGGTCAGATCGCTCCATGGGCCGAACGACAGGCTCACCGGAATGCCGGAGACCATGATAAGCAGGGTCAACACCCGGCAGGCACCACGGCGCGACCAGCCCCACTCCTCGGTGGTGAAGCGCACCAGATGCTCAAGCATGGAGATGGAGGAGGAGAGGGCGGCGACCAGCAGCAACAGGAAGAAGACTACCCCCAGCCCCTGACCGAGCGGCAGATGACTGAACACGGCTGGCATGGTCATAAAGGTGAGTCCTGGGCCTGCGGTAGGGTCGATACCGGTGGAGGCCAGTGCCGGGAAGATCATCAAGCCCGCCAGCACCGAGATAAGGCTTGCCAGTGTGACCACCCAGACCCCGGAACGCAGCACCCCTTCGCTATTGGGCAGGTAGGCGCCATAGGTCGTGTGTACCCCGAGCCCGATGGAGAGGGAGAAGAAGGCCAGCCCCAGCGCGTCCAGCACGCTCTGGCCGGTCAGCATGGAGAAGTCCGGCAGCAGCAGCTGGCGCACACCCGCCATGGAGCCCTGCATGGAGAGACCGACCCCCACCAGCAGCAGCATCATGATGAAGAGCGCGGGCATCATCCAGCGCAGTGCCCGCTCCACCCCTTTCTGAATACCCCCTTGCACGAACCACCAGGTCAGGCCCGCGAAGATCAGATGGGTTAGCACCGGCCACCAGGGGTTGCTGACATAGCCGTTGAACAGGGCGGTGAGGGCGCTCCCCTCGCTCAGGTTGAGCTTGCCAGCCATCGCCAGCGCGGCGTAACCCACGGTCCAGCCACCGACCACGCTGTAGAAGCTGTAGATAAAGAAGCCGCAGGCGATCCCCATATACCCCATCCAGCGCCAGTTCGGCCCCACCAGTTTGCGGAAAGCGCCGAGCACCCCGCGCTGACTATGGCTGCCGAGCAGAGTTTCGCCGACCTGTACCGCTACCCCCAGGGTGAAGCTGAACAGCAGAAACACCAGCAGAAAGGCACCACCGCCATTGGTGGCGGTCACATAGGGAAACTTCCAGATGGCACCAAGGCCAATCGCTGTGCCTGCTGCGGCCAGCACATGACCGAGACGGGAAGACCACTGAACCTGGCTCATACAACCTCCGGGTAACACGACATCGAAGCAATACTCCTGAGTAGCAATAAACGACAGACCATAAAAAAGGCCGCCTGAGGCGACCTTTGCAATGAACATTCAGAAAAACTGTGCGTGCAAGGTCACCTCTCTTGCGAGCTAAAAAATCGACCAAACAGCACGAGGATGGCAGACATGAGGTGACAACCTGACTTATGAATGAGGAAACAGCCTAAACCATGGAAAGAATAATTGACACATAAAATCAAAAAATTTTTTATGTGTGCCGCTGTCACCACTCTGACTGTACGTACAACTCAATTGGCGAGCGCGTTGCCGGGCCGTATCTTTTCTACCTTGTGGCTATTTACTGGGCGATAATCGACGTAGCTTCTTCTGGAACTAGTGACCGCTACATGGCGCTGACGGGAACAACGATGAAACAGGATGTCGTATGAGATGGATGGTGCTGCCCTGGTTACTGATCAGCTTGAGTGTGTCGGCGCAGTCCGGATTAACCCTGCTGAGTCACGACTTACCCCCCTTTACCGAATACCGCGACGGCAAGATCGACGGATTCGCCATTCGTTTGATTGGTGAGGTGCAGGAGGAGCTTGGCACCCGCTATCCGGTGCGGATTTACCCGCTCAAGCGGGCGCTGGCGCTGGCACGGGTCGAGCCCGGTTATGGACTGTTCGTGGTACAGCGGCTCCCGGAGCGGGAGTCCCATTTCAAATGGGTTGGCCCGCTCTTTATCAATCGGGTCTTTATCTATCAGGCGCCGGATAGTCGCCACCCGCTGACCTCGCTGGCACAGCTGCGGGATCTGCCCAGAGTAGGGGTCGTGCTGGGTAATGCCGATGACGTGCGGCTGACCCATGAGGGCTACACCAATCTGGTGCGCTACAAGACAGTCGGGGAGGCGATAGAGCGGCTGATGCTGGGCAAGATCGATGCCTTGCCGATGGCGGAGCTGGTGATGGAGGCCACCCTCGACAAGATGGGCTTATCGCGGCGCAGCATCGTCAGCAGTGGCGTGCTGCTCCATCAGGCCGGTCTCTATATCGTCTTCTCCAAGGGAACGGATGATGCCGAGATCACCCGCTGGCAGCATGCCCTGGATGCCGTCAGAGCCGCCCAGGGGCGGGCCGATGAGCCCGCCCGCGAAGAGTAACCGTCACACCAGACCGCGAATCAAGATCCCGCCGATCAGCAAGGGGGCAATCCAGCGCCAGCAGTTCATCAGCAGGTGATGCCAGTGGCTGGCAATCCCCTGCGGCAGCGCCTTGCGCCCTAGCTTCCAGCCCAGCAGCAGCGTCAGCATCAGGCCAAACAGCGGCATCATCAGGTTGGAGGTGACAAAGTCCAGCAGCTCGAAGATGGTTTTGCCAAACAGGGTTGCGTGTTGCAGCGGGCCAAACGACAGGCTGACCGGAACACCGCTAACCATGACGAATCCAGTGATGGCGCTGCAGGCCGTGCGGCGTGACCAGCCCCAGGTCTCGCACAGGAAGCACTGCAAATGCTCCAGCAGGGAGATGGCCGAGGAGAGCGCCGCAAAGACCAGCAGGGCGAAGAAGATCACCTCAAGCACCTGACCGAAGGGCAGCAGCTGAAATACCGCCGGCATGGTCATAAAGGTGAGACCGGGGCCGGAGGCCGGGTCGATACCGGTCGAGGCCAGCACCGGGAAGATCATCAAACCCGCCAGCACTGCCACCATGCTGGCCAGCAGCACCACCCAGAGGCTGGAGCGACCAACCCCTTCGCTGGTCGGCAGATAGGCGCCGTAGGTGGTGTGGATGCCAAGACCGATGGAGAGGGAGAAGAAGGCCAGCCCCATGGCATCGAGCACGCCGGACATCCCCAGCTTACTGAAGTCGGGCATCAGGAAGTGACGCACCCCCGCCATCGCATTGGGCAAGGTGAGGCCAAAGGCGACCAGCATCAGGATCATCAGGAACAGGGCTGGCATCATCCAGCGCAGGGTGCGCTCCACCCCTTTCTGAATGCCCCCTTGCACCACCATCCAGGTGAAGGCGGCAAACAGCAGATGGGTGAGAATGGGCCAGACGTCGCCGCTGACATAATCATTGAAGCGGGCGGTGAGGGCCGCCGCATCGCCATGGTTGAGCTGACCTGAGATGGCCATGCCGGTATAACCCAGGGTCCAGCCGCCCACCACGCTGTAGAAGCAGTAGATGAGCAGGGTAGAGATCACTCCCATTACCCCAACCCAGCGCCACTGTTTGCCGAGCAGATCGGAGAAGGCTCCGACTACCCCGCGGCGACTCATGCTGCCGAGCAGGGTTTCCCCCATCAGTACCGCCACCCCCAGGGTGAAGCTGAACAGCAGAAAGACCAGCAGGAAGGCGCCGCCGCCGTTGACGGCGGTGACATAGGGGAATTTCCAGATTGCGCCGATACCGACCGCGGAACCCGCTGCGGCGAGGATGTAGCCGAGTCGGGATGACCATTGGGACTGCTTCATAAGAACTCCAATCGAGCGCCCCTTGGCAGGGCAGAATGGCGCTCATGTTACGGAGGTCACGGCGCAATCACTACGACGGTTATCAGGTGTAAATACGATTTATTGGCATGATTGGCTAATTTAATTCTGTTTTGAGCCCAATCCTGCCACCAAATAAAAAACCGGAGCGAGATTGCTCCGGTTTGGTCTCTGACAACTACTCGTCGGTGGATTAGAGCACCCCGAGCTCCCGCAGCCGCTCCATCAGATAACTATGAGCGGTATGGCGCTCGGAGAGCACCACATCCGGGCGCGGATGGAGGAACAGCGGCAGCGAGATGCGTGACTTGGCGGCACTGCCACCGGTCGGGTTGATGACGCGGTGAGTGGTGGAGGGGTAGTAGCCGCGAGAGGCCTCCTGCAGCATGTCGCCGATATTGATGATGAGGGTGCCAAAGTCGCACGGCACGTCCATCCACTCGCCATCGGAACCCTTCACCTGCAGCCCCGGCTCGTTAGCGGCGGGCAGAATGGTAAGCAGGTTGATATCCTCGTGGGCGGCGGCGCGGATGGCGCCCGGCTCCTCGGTGCCATCGAACGGCGGATAGTGCAGCACCCGCAGCAGGGTCTTCTGGCTCTCTTCGATCATCGAGGAGAGGGGGCAGCTGTAGTGAGCGGCGATATCGGCCGGGGTGTACTGCTCGACCCAGCCCAGCAGCTCGGCGGCCAGACCGTTGGCTAGACGATAGTACTCCATCGCCTGCTCCTTCAGCTCTTCCGGCATCTGGCCCCAGGGGTAGATGTGGAAGTACTCCTTGATGTCTTTCTGGCTATGGCCCTTGGCTACCTCGGAGACCGACGGCGGGAAGTAGCCATCCTGAGTCTCGCGGTTGAACAGGAAATCCTGCTTCTGCTCGCTCATGAAGAAGCGATACCAGTTGTCGTAGATGGACTGCACCAGCTCTTTCGGGATGGGGTGGTTGGTCAGCACGCCAAAGCCGGTGGTTCGCAGGGATTCGGTGAAGCGTTGGGCCGCATCGGGTGAGCGGTAATCGACGGTCAGGACTTTCATTGTTTTTGTTGCGCGCCAGTTAAAAGATGGCGCAGTTTACCTTGCGCCTGATAACAAGGAAAGCGGGTTGGCCGCCCGTCTGGCACGGCGTTGAATAGTGATAAAAACATCAAATAAACCGCGCCAGACCGCACGGGATCGCATCCCTTGTTATGGCCTTTTATCCTCTCTAGAATGCCGCTCACTATCTTTTCCGGAGTCTGTTCATGTCCCCCAAAATCCTGTTGCTGACCCTGCCGGTATTGCTGGCGGGATGCAGTGCCCTGTCAGAAGATGAGTGCCGCACCATGAGTTGGTACAACCTGGGTTATCAGGATGGATCGGAAGGCAAAACCCGTCAGGCGACCCGCGATTACGTTTCGTCTTGCAGCGAATATGGCCTCAAAGTGGATGAAGCCGAGTGGAAACGGGGCTACGACAAGGGGCTGGAGCTCTACTGCATTCCCGAGCTGGCTTACAGCAAGGGCAAGGAGGGGCAGGCTTATCTGGGGGTATGCCCCAATGACGCCAGCTTCCTCAAGCAGTATCAGCGTGGCTACGAAGAGTACAAACTGGCTGCCCGCCTGCGGGAGATCAGCGACGAGCTGGAGCGTACCGAGCGTGATATCGATACGCTGGAGCGCAGCATCCGCAACGAAACCAACACGGAACAGCGTGACTATTACCGCGCCAAGCGCGATCGGGCTATTCGCCACTACGAATCCCTGCGCCGGGAGTACAACCGTCTACGTTATCCGGATCGGGTGATCCAGTTCTCCTTCGGCGGTTAATCCCTCTCTTCATGGCCAGCCCGCGTGCTGGCCATGTTGCATCCTGTCAGATCAGGGCAGTACCCAGCGCTGCAGCGCCAGTGCGATACCATCTTCGTTGTGGTCGGCCGTGACCCGATGGGCATGGCTCTGGATCTGCGGGGCCGCATTGCCCATGGCCACCGCCAGCCCAACTTGCTCGAACATGCTGATGTCGTTGTTGTTGTCACCAAACGCCACCACCTGCTCCATCGCAATCCCTTCGCTGGCGGCCCACTGGGCAAGCCGGTTGCCCTTGCTGCAACCGGGCTGTACCAGCTCCACCGCATAGGGGGCCGCCCAGTCACGGGTAAAGGGCATCTGCTCGACCACCTCGCCCATAAAGGTGTGCAGGCGAGCCGGATCCTGATTGAACAGCTCCAGCTTCCAGACCGGATTGTCGAGCCAGCCTGCCAGCTCCTCGACCGGGTGGAGAGCGATCTTGAGGTGGTCCGGCTGATTGGCCGACCAGTGGCGGATGCGGGTGACATGCTCTTCACAGCCGATGTAGCCAATGCCCTCGCTCAGGTGGAACAGGGCGCCCATCTGCTGCGCCTCGACCGCGGCCAGCAGCTCGGTAAGCGGGGCGACCGCCAGCGGGTCGCCACTTAGGATCCGGTTCTGCACCGGATCATAGAGATAGGCGCCGTTGCTGCAGATGAGGGGGGTATCGAGGGCCAGCTCGTGGTGGAAGGGACGCGCCGTCATGTAGTGGCGCCCCGTGACCAGCAGCACCTTGATGCCGTGGGCGCGGGCCTGCGCCAGTGCTGCCCGGGTGGCCGACGAGATCTTGTGATCCCGGGTCAGCAGGGTGCCATCCATATCGAGCGCGATGGCCTTGTACTCACTCATAGCTCCTCCAGCATCGAACAAATCCGCAAAGAGCCTTACCGTCCCAGACCCGGCGCCCCGATGCAAGTCTTGCCCGCAGCCGAAGCGCCGAACTGTGATCCCTTCGTGGCTCAGGTGCAGCTGGCCAGCTGTTGACGACGGTCGGCACGGCGGCGCAGCAGATAGAAACCGGCGGCACTGGCAAGGGAGCAGAGGGTGGCGAGATAGAAGGGCCACTGGGTACCGGCCAGCAGCACCAGACTGCCGAGCAGCACCGCCAGGATCTCGCTGCCCACGGCGATGGCGCGGTAGAGCCCCATCGCCTGCCCCTGCTGCTCCGGGTGACTGCGGTTGGAGATCGCTACCGAGGTGGCCAGCTCCCCCAGACTCATGCCGATGCCAGCGGGAACGAAGGTAAGCGCCAGCCCCCACCAGTGCACGGGCAGGATAAAGAGCAGCATACCGCTCGCCATCACCAGATGACCGACAATGCCGAGGGAGCTGCCGCGCCAGTGACGGGCGATGCGGGAGCCGAGCCAGGAGCCCGCCATCATGGGCAAACTCACCAGCACCGCTGCCTGCGCCAGCTGGGCCGGATCCCAGGCCAGCCGCTCCACCAGCCAGATATTGAAGTAGGTGAAATAGAGCTGCACGGCGCCATAGCTGATCAGGGTGAGTGCGAAGTAGGGCAGCAGGGCCGGTTGCAGCAACAGCTGGCGGCTGGAGAGGGTCGGGGCCTGCCGAGCGGCCGCCACCGGCGGACGATAGGGGATCAGCCAGTAGATCAGCAGCAGGTTGATCAGGGTCATTCCTACCGACAGCCAGGCGGCCAGACTGTAATCCCCCGAGATCACCGCGGCGTAGCCCCCGATCACCGGCCCCACTACCCAGCCCAGATTCATGCCGATATTGATCCAGGCGAAGCTGCGCGCCTTGTGCTCCTTGCCGGCGAGATCCGCCGCCATCGCCTGCACGATGGCGATGTTGCCGTTGCATAGCCCCTCCACAATCCGGCTGAGCAGCAACAGGGGGAGGGAGCGCCAGGCGATACCGAGTGCCATCAGGGCATAGCCTGCCAGTACCCCCGCCAGCGAGAGCAACAGCAGTGGCTTGCGGCCATAGCGGTCGGAGAGGCGCCCGAGCCAAGGGCTGCCCACCAGCTGGAACAGGGGGTAGAGCCCCATGATGACCCCCAGCCACACCTTGCGGCTCCAGTCAGAGGCATCCGGCGTCAGCATGCCGTGGGCCGGATCCAGCAGCAAAGGTGCCAACACCGGGGAGGGGAGACTGAAACCTGCAACTGCCAGCGTGACCGTCATGACCAGCACCCAGAGGGGATTTTTGTGCTCGTGTTTCTCCATGCAGCACCCATTAAGTAAAGTTATTGGTTTATTTATGCTGGTTCATAGACGGGATTAAGTAAAGTGAATTGTTGATTTAATAAAGGGCGCTCCCCATAATGAGATCATGAACGCAAGCACCGACAAGATCCTGTTTCTGCTCAAGAGCCATGGCCCGCAGAGCGCCGCCGCGCTGGGGGAGCAGTTGCAGATGACCTCCATGGGCGCCCGTCAGCACCTGCTCACGCTCGAGCAGGAGGGGTGGGTCACATTCAGCGACGAGGCGCGCGGGCGCGGTCGTCCCGTGCGGCTGTGGCAGCTCACCGAGCAGGCCTGGCAGCGCTTCCCCGATACCCATAGCGACCTGACCGTGCAGTTGATCGACAACGTGCGCGAGCTGTTTGGCGGGGAGGGGATGGAGCGGCTGATCCAGCAGCGGGAGCAGCAAATGCTTGCTCGCTATCAGGAGGCGCTGGGGTCCCATGGCCTCTCTGGCCGGCTGGCGGCGCTCAGGGAGCTGCGTACTCGCGAGGGCTACATGGCGGAGATCCGCCGCGAAGAGGATGGCAGCTGGCTGCTGTGGGAGAGCCACTGTCCCATCTGTGCGGCGGCGCGCACCTGCCGCGGTTTCTGTCGCAGCGAACTGGCGCTGTTTCGCCAGCTGCTGGCGCCAGCGACGGTGGAGCGGGAGCAATATCTGCTGGAGGGGGCGCATCGCTGTCTCTATCGCATCACGCCGCCCGCGCTCTGATTTCGTCAAGCGCCCAAAAACAACAAAGCAGGCGCCGGGATGCCTGCTTTGTTGCCTTCGGGGAGGGGGTTCTCTCGTTCCAGCCCGTCGTTTCCCGATAAGGTAAGACGGCTGATGGGGCTCTTGACCCGATAAGGTCCTTCACCGCAGAGACCCGGTCAGGTATCTGCTTTGCCACCGGAAGATGTAACCATAGTATCTCTCCCGTGCCGGTGAGTGGTTGCAAAGTAACCACTTATTTCGGTTGTTTTTGCAATAGTTCACCCTTAATCTAGGAAAAGTGGATTAGTCATTGCAACGAGGAAGGGTAAATGCTGAAACTTGATCGCATAGACAGACATATTCTCGAGCTGATGCAGGAGAATGGCCGCATCAGCAATCTGGAACTGGCCGAGCTGGTCGGGCTCTCCCCGTCCCCCTGCTCCCGCCGGGTCAAGGCGCTGGAGGATGCCGGTCTCATCGACACCCACGTTACTCTGCTCAACGCCCGCCAGCTTGGCCTCACCCTCACCGCCTACATTCATATCTCCATGGACAGACACACGCCCGAGCGGTTCGAAAACTTCGATCGCGCCATCAGCGAACTGCCCGAAGTGCTGGAGTGTGATCTCATCACCGGTAACGATGCCGACTACCAGCTCAAGGTGGTGGTGCGCGACATGGAGCACTATCAGCACTTCCTGCTGGACAAGCTGACCCATATTCCGGGGGTGACCGGGGTGCGCTCCAGCTTCGTGCTGCGCCGCATCAAGCACAAGACGGCACTACCGCTCAACCATCTGGGTTAAGGCTGCGCAAACCGCTCATATAAACAGAAAGAGGAGGCCAGTGGCCTCCTCTTTTGCTATTCGCTCTTGGTTGTTCGGTCGTGGTTATTCGGTTCTGGATTAGCTGTCGCGGTGACGGGGCGACTGCCGTGGTCAGACGCTGACCTGGCTGATGTCTTCCACCTGCAGCAGCCAGCCGCTCTGCTCCTGCTGCGGTTCGCCGCTGACCCGCAGCCGCTCACCGGTCGGCACCCACTGCCCCTCGGGCAGGGAGACCAGCAGGCTCTCGCTGCCGTTGTCGAACAACCAGCGATCTTCGCCAAGCGATTCAATCAGATAACCTTCCATCTCCACTCTGGACTCGGTTTGCCAGGATGGCGCAACGGAATCACGGCTCTCGATGAAATCCCCCTGAACACCAAAACTGGCTAGCCCCCACAGAATGGAGAGCCCGACGATGGATGTTTGCATCTTGTCTCTCCTCTTTTGGAACTGTAGGGCCAGTATGGGAACAGAAAACTGAGCGCACCATGAACAAGGTGGCAAAGTGCTGGCGAGATCGCGAAAAAATCCGGCCAATTGGCCGGTAGTGTCATTTTATGGTGCCTGGATCACACTATTTGGCGGCTTCTTCTGCCATCCGTTCAGCTCTTGGCTTATTCGTCCACATGGCTACCCCGCGATGATCCCCACAGATCCCCTCTGCCACCACGGCGCGAACCCGGGTGCCATCTTTGCAAATGGCCTGCCAGGCGTCAGCATCATCGATGGCGAGCGAGTTGGGGGGCGGCGTGGTTTGGCAAGCCGTGAGCAGCAGGGCGCACAGGGGGAGCAATTTTTTCATGGCGGACTCCTCGGGGTGATGGGGGACTGAGAGGATGGGGATGGCCTCTCCATCCGGGCTTCACTCCCCAGCATCAGTGATAACCGGTTAAGGGGCAAGGGGGGGACCACTGACGGCCGCAGGTGCCGTGCAGCCGGGGCTTGCCCTGTACCCTCCTTGGGCCTATGGTGGGGCCGTTTTATTGCCTGATTGAAGGAGCGTTTTCATGTCCACTCTCTATCCCCGCGTCGGGGTCGGCGTCATCCTGACCAACGCCCAAGACCAGGTGCTGCTTGGCAAACGCAAAGGGAGCCATGCCCCCTACTGGTCGATCCCGGGTGGTCATCTGGAGTTGGGGGAGAGCTTCGAGTCGGCGGCTATCCGCGAGGTGGCCGAGGAGACCGGACTTGAGATCCACGGGCCCGAGGTGGTGGCGGTGACCAACAATCTGGAGACCTGGCGCGAGAGCGGGTTGCACTATATCTCGGTGACGCTGCACGCTAAGGCCGATGGTGAGCCGCAACTGCTGGAGCCGGAGAAGTGCGAAGGCTGGTTCTGGTGCGATCCGCGCGCGTTGCCCGAGCCCCATTTCGACGCCAGCCGCCAATCCATCGCCTGCTGGCTGGCGGGACGCTGCTATCTGCCGAGTGATGCGCCCATGGTGTCGGCCTAATCAGTCTGATTGTCATAAAACGATCATCGCGCTGTCATAATATCCCCTCTCCATCGGGAGTAGAGGGATGAGGGAGAAGAGCGTGGGACAGGTATTTATTCAGTTTTTATGGCTGGGATGCATCAGCTTTGGTGGCCCGGCCGCTCATATCGGCTATTTCCAGCGCACCTTCGTCCAGCGGCTCGGTTGGTTGACACAGGCCGAGTTTGCCCGCCTGCTGGCGCTGTGCCAGCTGCTGCCGGGGCCCGCATCCAGCCAGCTTGGTTTCGCCATCGGTCGTCATCGCGCCGGTCTGGGCGGGGCGCTCTCTGCTTTTGTCGGCTTCACGCTTCCCTCATTTCTGCTGCTACTGGCGGCTGCGATCGGTATCGGTCAGCTGGGCAGCAATTTGTGGTTTGATGCGGCGCTGCATGGCCTCAAGCTGCTGGCGCTCATCGTGGTGGCCGATGCGGTGCTCACCATGAGTCGTCAGTTCTGTGCCACGGGAATGACTCAAGGGATTATGGTGGTGACCGCTGCTGCACTCTGGTGGCAGCCCGGTCTGCTGACTCAACTGTTGATGCTGGCGGGAGCGGCGCTGATCTGTGCCCGCAGCCAGCGCGGGGCAGGCAGTGGGCCAGCCACCGCCGAGCTGCCTGCTGCCGCTGCCAGTCAGCCTCATTGGCCGACCCTGCTGCTGTTTGGCATCCTTTTTATCGGCCTGCCGCTGCTCGCTAGCCCGATTGGCCAGCTGGTTGCCGACTTCTATCGCGCCGGCAGTCTGGTGTTTGGCGGTGGCCATGTGGTGCTGCCGCTGCTGCAAGAGAGCGTGGGCCACACTCTCAACGAGCAGCAGTTTCTGACCGGTTACAGTCTGGCGCAGTTGGTGCCGGGCCCCATGTTTACCCTTGCCACCTATCTTGGTGCCCAGTTGTTGCCAGGGACGCCACTGCTCGGTGCTGTGTCGGCGACCCTGGCGCTCTTTGCACCCGGCTTTCTGCTGCTTTGGGCGGTGGGCCCCTGCTGGCAACAGTGGCTGGCCCGGCCCCGTCTGGCGGGGGCTGTCACCGGCATCAATGCTGCCGTAGTGGGCTTGTTGCTGGCGGCCCTCTATCAGCCGGTGTGGCAGAGTGCGGTGCTGGTTCCGACCGATCTGGCGCTGGCGGCCATCGGCTTTTATCTGCTGCGGGTGTTGAAGTTGCCGGTGCCGGCCATCGCGGCCCTGTTGGTGATGGCTGCTATCCTGCTGGCGTGAAGCCGGTGAAATCCCGATAAAAAACGGCGCCTCCGTGATGGAGGCGCCGTTTTTATTGCAATGGGTCAGCCGCTTAAGCGTCGGGATCGAAATCCAGACTCAGGCTGTTGACGCAGTAGCGCTGGCCGGTCTCGGTCGGTCCGTCGGGGAAGACGTGACCGAGGTGAGAGCCGCACTGGCGGCAGGTGATCTCCACTCGCTTCATGCCGTGGCTGTTGTCCTCGGTGTACTCCACCGTGCCCTCGATGGCCTTGTCGAACGAGGGCCAGCCGCAGCCGGAATCAAACTTGGCTCCTGAGTGAAACAGCACACTCTTGCAGCAGACACAGAGGTAGTCGCCGCTCTTGCGATTGTGGAGCAGGGCACCGCTGTAGGGGCGCTCGGTGCCCTTCTCCCAGCAGACGTGAAACTGCTCGGGGGTCAGTTTGCTGCGCCACTGTTCCGGATTGTTACTGCTCATACCGACTCCTTGCCATCCATACCGGAGCCCAGCATAGCGGCTCCGTAAAGCTGACTCCAGCATGCCTCTTATGCTTTGCCTGTATCTGTGATCGAGGTGGCAACCATCTCCTCACCGGATGCAGGGAGAATTTCCTGCTGCGGTGGCTGGGCATCCTCCGCCGTGCTGGCCAGCGCCACCCGCTCCAGCAGTTTGAGGGAGTGGGCCCGGCCGACCGCTACCTGCCGTTTGATGTCATCGGGCAGGAAGGGAAGCCCATCGTTGGTGGCGGTGTCGATGGTCTGGATCCACTCCAGCCCTTCCCCCGGCGGCGGCAGGCGGAACTGGATATCGTAGTCGCTGGCGTTGAACAGCACGTACCAGCGCTCGCCGACACAGTTGATCATGCCGATATCCATGGCGAACGCCTGCCCCATGGGGGCGTGCCAATCCTGATCGGTGAGCTGGTGGCCGTCCGGGTGATACCAGTTGACCTGATGGCAGCTGGACGGGGTGCCATTCCAACTGTCGTCGCTCAGTTGCAGGTTGGAGAAGACGCTGGACTCCGCCCGCAGCGCCATCATCTGCTGGGTGAAGGCGAACAGCCGCTCATCCTCCGGTCGCCACTGCCAGTTGACCCAGCTGATCTGGTTGTCCTGGCAGTAGGCGTTGTTGTTGCCAAGCTGGCTGCGGCCCATCTCGTCGCCGGCGAGGAAGTGGGGAGTACCTTGGGAGAGCAGCAGGGTGGCAATCAGATTGCGCTTCTGCTGCTGGCGCAGGCTGTTGACCCGCGGATCCAGGGTCGGCCCCTCTACCCCGTGGTTATAGGAGAGGTTATTGCCGTGGCCGTCCCGATTGTCTTCACCGTTGGCCTGATTGTGGCGCTGGTTGTAGGAGACCAGATCCTCCAGAGTGAAACCGTCGTGATAGCAGAGGTAGTTGACGCTGGTGTGGGGGGAGCGCCAGTTCTTCGGGAAGATATCCCGCGAGCCTACCAAGCGGGTGGCAAAGTCCCCCATCTTGCCCGCATCACCGCGCCAGAAGGCGCGTACCGTATCGCGGTAGCGGTCGTTGATCTCCTGCCACTGGCTCGGGAATTGACCCAGCCGGTAGCCGAAGGGGCCGATATCCCAGGGTTCGGCGATGAGCTTGACCTGTGACAGCACAGGGTCGGCCATCACGGCTTTGAAGAAGGCGCCCATGGGCTCGAACTCTCCCGCTTCCCGCGCCAGCGTCACCGCCAGATCGAAACGGAAGCCATCCACCTGCATCTCGGTGACCCAGTAGCGCAAGGCATCGAGCACCAGCCGCAGGGTGTTGGGGTGATCCAGATTGACGCTGTTGCCACAGCCGGTCACGTTGGCGTGACGGGTGTAGTCCGGGCCGTGGGGGCCCGCTTCGAAGGCGTAGTAACCGGCGTTGTCAAAGCCCTTGAACGAGAGGGTGGGGCCGTCGAAGCCAGAGGCGGCAGTGTGGTTGTAGACCACATCCAGGATCACCTCGAGCCCGGCCCGGTGCAGCTCGCGCACCATGGTCTTGAACTCGGTCACCGCCTCGTCGGGCCTGGTGCTGTAGCGTGGCTCCGGGGCGAAGAAGGCGATGGGGTTGTAGCCCCAGTAGTTGGTCAGTCCGAGCTGCTCCAGTCGCGGTTCCGACATGAAGGCGGCCACCGGCATCAGCTGCACCGAGGTGATGCCGAGGCTCTTCATATGCTCGATAACCAGCGGGTGACAGATGCCAAGGTAGGTGCCCTGCAGCGCTTTGGGGATCCCCGGGTGCTGCTTGGTAAAGCCCTTGACGTGTGTCTCGTAGATAATGGTGCGGGCCGGACTGATCCCGGGTTTGCCAACCCCTTGCCAGTCAAAACTGTCATCCACTACCACCGACTTGGCAATCATCCCTGCACTGTCACCCTGATAGAGGGCTTCATCCCAGTAGGTGGGACGACTGAGCGCCTTGGCGTAGGGGTCAATCAGCAGTTTTTGCGGATCGAACAGCATCCCCTCCTGCGGGGTGCCATAGACCCGATAGCCGTAGCGCTGACCGGCCTTTACGCCGCGCACGTAGCCAAAGCGATACTGGCCACGGCGGCCGGGCAGCTCCAGCCGCATCAGCTCCTGCTCCTGCTCGTCGTACAGGCAGATCTCCACCTTGTCCGACTGGGGGGCCCAGACGCAGAAGTGGCAACCGTTCTCGTCAAGGCGGGCCCCCAGCGGGTGGCCCACCCCTTTTTCCATTACAAGCATCAAGACTCCTGTTTGATAAACAAGGTCGCCAGCGGCGGCAGATCCAGCACTATGCTGTGTGCCATCCCTTGCCAGGGGGTCGGCTCGGCAGCGAACACCAGACCTACATCATAGTTACTGCCCCAGTAATACTCGCTGTCGGTGTTGAGCACCACGCGATAGTGGCCCGCAGCTGGGACGCCGATCCGATATTCGAGACGGGGCACCGGGGTGAAGTTGCAAGCCACCACAATAGCCTGCTTGCCCTCTTTGTCCGCCCGCAGCCAGGCAAAGATGCTGTTGTCGGCATCGTTGTGATCCAGCCAGCGGAAGCCGGTCTGCTCATAATCGGCCTGATACAAGGCAGGCTCATGACGGTAGAGGTGGTTGAGATCGTGGATCAGCCGCTGCTGACCGGCATGCTTGGGATATTGCAGCAGATGCCATGGCAGCTGGGCATCGTGGTTCCACTCGTTGCTCTGGGCGATTTCGGTGCCCATGAAGTTGAGCTTCTTGCCCGGGTGGGCGTACATGAAGCCCATGTAGGCCCGTAGGTTGGCGGCTTGCTGCCACTCGTCGCCCGGCATCTTGTAGAGCATGGAGTGCTTGCCGTGCACCACCTCGTCGTGGGAGAGCGACAGGATGAAGTTCTCGTCATAGTGATAAACCATGGAGAAGGTCATGTCGTTGTGGTGGTAGCGGCGGTGGATCGGCTCTTTCTGCATATAGGTGAGGGTGTCGTGCATCCAGCCCATATTCCACTTGAAGCCAAAGCCGAGGCCGCCGAGGAAGGTGGGGCGGGAGACACCGGCAAAGGCGGTGGACTCTTCGGCGATGGTCATGGCGTGGGGGTACTTGCCGTAGACCTCCTCGTTGGTCCACTTGAGCAGGCTGATCGCCTCGTAGTTGTGGTTGCCGCCATCGACGTTCGGTACCCACTCACCGGCGTTGCGGGAGTAGTCCAGATAGAGCATGGAGGCGACCGCATCCACTCGCAGTCCGTCGATGTGGAACTTGTCGAGCCAGAACAGGGCGCTCGCTACCAGGAACTGGCGCACAGTGTCGCGGCCGAAGTCGTAGATGTAGGAGTTCCAGTCCGGGTGCCAGCCACGGCGCGGATCTTCATATTCGTAGAGCGGGGTGCCATCGAAACGGGCCAGGCCGTGGGCATCGGACGGGAAGTGGGCGGGCACCCAGTCCAGAATGATGCCGATCCCGGCCTGGTGGCACTGGTCGACGAAGTATTTGAAATCATCAGCGGTGCCGTAGCGGCTGGTGGGGGAGAACATGCCCACCGGCTGGTAGCCCCAGGAGCCGCTGAAGGGGTGCTCGGAGACAGGCAGCAGCTCGATGTGGGTGTACTCCATCTCCTTGACGTAGGCGACCAGCTCCACTGCCAGTTCACGCCAGCTCAGGCTGTCGCCGTTGGGGTGGCGTTTCCAGGAGCCGACGTGCAGCTCATAGATGGAGAGCGGCTGCTCGCGTTTGTCGTTGTGCTGGCTGGCAATCCACTCGGCATCATGCCACTGGTACTGGGCGTGGTCATAGACCACGGAGGCGAACGACGGATACTGCTCGCAGTAGAAACCGACAGGGTCGCTCTTGTGGGGCAGCCGGTTGCCCATGGGGTCCTTGAGCTCGAACTTGTAGCGATCCCCGGCCTTGAGGCCCGGCACAAACAGCACCCAGTGACCGCAGAGGCTGCGCTGCATCGGGTGGCGGCGGCCATCCCAGAAGTTGAAATCGCCGATGAGGCTCACGGCGGTGGCGCTCGGCGCATAGACCGCAAAACGCACCCCTTCCACCTGCTGGCCAAGATGCTCCACGGTGCGCAGCTGGGCGCCAAGGGTGTGGTAGAGGTTTTCCGGCTGGGCGGTCAGTTCGGCCAGGCCTGCCCAGGCGGCATCCTGAAACTGATAGGGGTCGATGACCTCGGTGGTGGCATCTTGGTAGCTGGCGATCAGCTGATAGGGGAAGGAGTTTTTGCGGCGGGTGAAAACAGTTTCAAAAAGACCCGATTCATCGGTGGGCGCCAGGGTGGCAACGACTTTGCCCGACTTGAGATCCTTGACGCGAACTTCGAGGGCATCAGGCAACCAGGCGGTCAGTTTGAGGCCGGGCCCATCCGGATTGGCCTGCAGGCCTAAGTGAGAGAAGGGATCGGAACAGCGGGCAGCAACCAAACGTTCAACGAGCATCGAGATTTCCTTTCATGACAGAGCATCCACTCCGGCCGAAGCCGGAGTGGATTTAGGTGAGAGCGCTGTGGGAGACAGCGTCTCAACGACTGGCCTCATCACGGGCTTGGCTCATCTTGCCAGCCAGTGCCTTGAGTGCCTCATTGGCAAAAATATCTTCCAGATCAGCGGAAAGCTTGCGGCGCCAGTTGGGGTATTCGTAACTGGTGCCCGGTACGTTGACCGGCTTGTCCATCTCCAGCCAATCTTCCAGCTGGGTACTGAACAGGGCGCAGCTGCCGCGGGACATGTGGATCTGCAGACCGTGGTTGAGTTCGGTGTTCATGCCGACCCAGTTCACGTCATGACTGATGTTGTCAGAGATGACCTTGTGGGCATGCAAGCTGTCGAGGATCCGCTGTTTGGCCTGGTGGCGATCAGCATACAGAGTCTTCAAAACATCTTCATCCGGATACAGACCCAGTTGACGGCCGAGCGCCAGATCATCGCAGTGCCAGAAGCCCTTGAGGGTCGGCATGTCGTGGGTGGTCAGGGCCGACATCGCCTGCTCGGTGTAGTGCGCAGGAGAGATAAAGCCGCCATCTTCCTTGGAGCGCTCGAAGAAGAACACCTTGTAGGAGTGGACGCCGTTCTCTTTCAGGGTCACGTCGATCCCCTCCGGCACGGTGCCCAGATCCTCACCGATCAGCAGGCACTGATTGCGGTGGGATTCGAGGGCCAGAATGCCCAGCAGATCGTTGACCGGATAGTAGATGTAGGCGCCCTTGGCGGCGGACGCTCCGGGCGGTACCCACCACAGGCGCAGCAAGGCCATCACGTGGTCGATGCGCAGTGCGCCGCAGGAGCGCATGTTGGCACGGAACAAATCCACCATCGGCTGATAGGCCGCTTCGAACAGTTTGTTCGGGTTCATCGGGGGCAGGCCCCAGTTCTGACCGAGCGGGCCGAGGATATCGGGCGGCGCACCGACCGAGGCTTTCGGGCAGTAGAGATCCTGGTTGGCCCAGATCTCGGTGGAGCCTTCGGAGACGCCCACTGCCAGATCCCGGTAGATACCCATCACCATGCCGGCAGCCTTGGCACGGGCATCGGCTTGCGCCAGCTGCTCGTCGGCCAGGAACTGCAGGTAGAGGTAGAAGTTGACATCTTGCGGGTGCTCGGCCATCCAGGCGGCAACGGCAGGATTGTGGTAATCGCGCAGCTCCTGCGGCCATACCGGCCAGCCCCAGGCATTTTCGCCTTTGGCATAGAAGTGGGCCTGCAGGGCATCAAATGCTGCCTGCTGTTGCAGGCTGTCGCCACCGGCGGCCACGAAGGCATCAAAGGCGGCCTGACGCTCGGCGCTCAGGGTGGCTTCGTCGAACACCTGACGCAGCATGCCGAGTTTGGTCTGGATCACGCCGGTGTAATCGACATTCTCTTTGGCGCGCAGATCGGCCAGATGTTGCTGGAAGGCAGGACTTGCCACTTCCGCCTTCAGGCGATCGCTCTGCTGGAATTCGGGCACCGCTTCCACATTGATATAGGCCACGTTGAGCCAGCGACGGGAAGAGGGGCTGTAGGGACTGGCGCTCTCCGGATTGGCCGGATAGAGGGCGTGGATAGGGTTGAGGCCGACGAAATGGGCACCCCAGGCGGCGGCTTTCTCGACCAGCTGGCCCAGATCGCTGAAATCACCGATACCCCAGTTGTGGCGGCTGCGTAGGCAGTATAGCTGCACGCTCGGGCCCCATACCTTGCGGCCATCGGCAATCGGCGCCTGCTTGTAGCAGGCCTTGGGGGCGACAATGAGGCGCATGGTGGCCAGCGGCTCGTCATTGCCCTCTTCCAGCAGTACCAACTGGTGATAACCCAGCTCAGGGGCCATATCCAGCGTGACGCGATAGGCCTGGCACTCCATCTCTTCAAATTCGGCCACGCCGACCAGCTCACCCTCGATGGGGGTAAATTGACCGGACAGCACTGCACCCTGCTCCTGCTCCTGCTGGAGCTGCCAGGTGAGGGCATCGTTGACGAATTCGATGGGGAGGCGAACCTCAAGGGTAACGGCGTCGCCGGTGCGAACCACCATCACAGGATCCAGCGCCCGCAGCCAGTGCTGGCGATGCTCCTCTTCCAGCTGCTGCATCAGGGCTGCTTCGTCATCGACGCGGTAGCCCATGGCGCCCAGCATGGCGGCCTTGCTCTCTTCTGATACCTGGGCCGGGTGGCCCCAGGCATCGACATACTCGCTGGCGATACCTTTTGCGGCAGCCAGCTGTTCAATCAGGGTGGTCATAGTTTGAGAATTCCCGCTGTGGATTCTATCTATACTATTTTGTTTGATTTTTATGGGGTGGTACTTGAACAGTGGCTCTTTGGCCATGCTAAACCGCGCACATTTTTACATATCTCTGTGAATGGTTGTGTGACCGAGTAGGCACTATTGTTGATATCTGCGCGATGCCACGATCTGGCACTTTTTTCGTCAAAACGTGGTAATCAGTTACATAAACAGAAAATTAATTTCACAGTTTTTCATGATATAGCGCAATTTCAGACAGAATGTTGGTTGACTCACCGGAGAGTTCTAGTAAATTTACAAGCGGAATTTTCTTTGACTACTGAACAGTTAGGTAACTAAATATGACTATCAAAGTAGGTATTAACGGTTTTGGCCGTATCGGTCGTTTCGTATTCCGTCTGGCTTGCGAGCGTGCAGACATCGAAGTTGTTGGTATCAACGACCTGATCGATGTTGACTACATGGCTTACATGCTGAAGTACGATTCAACTCACGGTCGTTTCAACGGTACCGTTGAAGTTAAAGACGGCAACCTGGTTGTAAACGGCAAAACCGTACGTGTTACCGCTGAGCGTGACCCGGCCAACCTGAAGTGGGGCGAAATCGGTGTTGACGTTGTTGCTGAAGCTACCGGTCTGTTCCTGACCGACGAGACTGCTCGTAAGCACATCGCTGCTGGTGCTAAGAAAGTTGTTCTGACTGGCCCGTCCAAAGACGCTACCCCGATGTTCGTAATGGGTGTTAACGACTCTACCTACGCTGGCCAGGACATCGTTTCCAACGCTTCCTGCACCACCAACTGCCTGGCCCCGATCGCCAAGGTTCTGAACGATACCTTCGGTATCGAGTCTGGCCTGATGACCACCGTTCACGCTACCACTGCTACCCAGAAGACCGTTGATGGTCCGTCTGCCAAAGACTGGCGCGGTGGCCGCGGTGCGGCTCAGAACATCATCCCGTCCTCTACCGGTGCTGCCAAAGCTGTTGGCGTAGTTATTCCGGAACTGAAAGGCCTGCTGACCGGTATGGCTTTCCGTGTTCCGACTCCGGACGTGTCTGTTGTTGACCTGACCGTTAACCTGAAGAAAGCTGCCACCTACGCAGAAATCTGCGAAGCGATGAAAGCTGCTTCCGAAGGCGCTATGAAAGGCGTTCTGGGCTACACCGAAGACGAAGTTGTATCTACCGACTTCCTGGGTGAGCGTCAGACCTCCGTATTCGACGCCAAGGCTGGTATCCAGCTGAACGACAAATTCGTTAAAGTTGTATCCTGGTACGACAACGAAATGGGCTACTCCAGCAAAGTTCTGGACCTGATCGCTCACATCTCCAAGTAATTTGGGATGCGCAATCGCGTAGCTTGAAAAAGGCGGCCATTGGCCGCCTTTTTGTTTTTCGGTTTCCCCTGATGACAGGAGTCCACATGCAATCCATTCGTCCCCTGACAGCCAATTGCAAGCTTGCCAACAATGCGGCCGGTCTGCCGGTTCTCACCATCAACAACGACTATGCCAAGGCAGAAATCAGCCTGTTTGGCGCCCATGTGCTGAGCTATCAGCGTCATGGCGAGCCGGCCTCCATCTGGCTGAGTGACAAGGCGGTGCTGGATGGCAGCAAGCCTGTTCGCGGTGGTATCCCGATCTGCTGGCCCTGGTTTGGCCCGGCGCCCGCCCGCGTCGGTAGCGGCAAGCCCTCCCACGGTTTTGCACGTACCACCCTCTGGATGCTGGACGGGGTCTCCGATCACGCTGACGGCACGCTTGTTCATCTTTCCCTGCGCGACAGCGATGCAACCCGCGCCCTGTGGGATCACTCCTTCGAGCTGGAACTGGACGTGCTGGTGGGCAAAGAGCTTTCGCTGGTGCTGACCACTCGCAACACAGGTGCTCAGCCATTGACCTATAGCGGTGCGCTGCACACCTATTTGCAGATCAGCGCACCAGAGGCGGTAAGCGTCACCGGCCTGGGCGAGCCCTATGCCGACAAGCTGACCGGACAGGATGCCAAGCAGCAGGGGGCATTGACCCTGAGCGGGCCGCTGGATCGGGTCTACTGGCAGCCAGAGGCGCTGGTGAGCGTGCAGGATGGTGAGCGCGAGATCCGGGTTGTCAGTGGCAACCACGACAGCGTGGTGGTCTGGACCCCCTGGATGGAAGGGGCCACCGCCATGGCCGACATGAGCGACGATGGCTATCGCACCATGCTCTGCGTCGAAGCAGCCATCGCTGGCGAGGCGGGTGTGACCGTTGCGCCGGATGAAGAGCACAGCCTCTCCACCGTGATCATCTGAGCAGGATGAGGTTCAGATAAATAAAGAGGGCTCCCGCGGGAGCCCTCTTTGCATCTCGTGATGGCGGCAATCAGGCGTTGCCCTGAGTCTTGAGCTTGAGTTCGGCGGCGAAATTGAGCATCCGGTCGAGGGGGATCAAGGCTTTGACCCGCAGATCTTCGTCGACATGGATCTCGTGGCGCTCGGCACCATCGGTGAGCGCTTCCTTGATCGCCACCAGACCGTTCATCGCCATCCAGGGGCAGTGGGCGCAACTGCGGCAGGTGGCGCCATCGCCACCGGTCGGTGCTTCCACCATCTCTTTCTCCGGACAGGCCTGCTGCATCTTGTAGAAGATGCCCCGATCTGTCGCCACGATCAGCTTCTGCTGGGGCAGCTCTTTGGCCGCCTTGATCAGCTGACTGGTGGAGCCCACCGCATCGGCCAGCTCGATCACCGAGGCGGGGGATTCCGGATGAACCAGCACGGCGGCGTCCGGATTCTGCTCTTTCAGCTCGCGCAGGGCGCGGGCCTTGAACTCGTCGTGGACGATGCAGTGGCCCTGCCAGCGCAGCATCTGCGCCCCGGTTTTCTTCTCGATATAGGCACCCAGATGGCGATCCGGGCCCCAGATGATCTTGTGACCCAGACTGTCGAGGTGCTCGACGATCTCGAGCGCGATGCTGGAGGTCACCACCCAGTCAGCCCGCGCTTTGACCGCAGCCGAGGTATTGGCGTAGACCACCACGGTGTGGTCGGGATTGGCGTCGCAGAAGGCGGAAAACTGCTCGATGGGGCAGCCCAGATCGAGGGAGCATTCGGCCTCCAGAGTCGGCATCAGCACCCGCTTGTGGGGGCTCAGGATCTTGGAGGTTTCCCCCATAAAGCGCACCCCGGCGACGATCAGGGTTTGTGCCTCATGATCGCGGCCAAAGCGGGCCATCTCCAGCGAGTCACCGACGAAACCGCCGGTGGCTTCGGCCAGCGCCTGGATCTCGGGATCCGTGTAGTAGTGGGCAACCAGTACCGCCTTGCGCTCCTTGAGCAGCGCCTTGATTTCTGTGGTCAAGGTCGTTCTCTGCTCGGCACTCAGGGGAAGAGGTTTGGCCGGAAAGGGGTAGTCCATCGCGACTACCGGCGGGACACTGCTCAGTGCATTGCTCATTGCGACTGTTCCATCAACGCTCGGGAAGGCAAAAATTATAACCAGAAGCCCGCCACAAACCCATCAACAAATCGGGTGAAGCGCAAGTGGGCGAATATACTCAAGTAATTCGTTGTTATTCTGCCATAAGGAGTTGTCGCATGAAGCAACGTTCCCTCAAGTTCAAGTTGTTGTGCCTTACCATGGGGCTGTTTCTGCTGACCGGGCTGGCCATGACCCTGTTGCAATCGGCCTCGTTCAGTTCCCTTCGCAACATGGTGATGACCCAGACCAGCGATGCACTGGAAGAGGAGGTCTCCCGCAGCCTGCAGTATCAGGCAGAGCGCTATGCCATCCAGATTGCCTCGCTGATGCAGAACTCCTATCAGATCCCCCTGACCGTGACCGCCCAGATTGAAGCCGGGATGGCCAAACCGGAACTGCGGTTGTCGCGGCCCCAAGTGGAGTCTCTGCTCGGCAGCAGCCTGCAGCAGGCGAGCGGGATCAGCTCCATTTATGCCCAGTTTGAACCGGATGGCTATGATGGCGAGGATGGCAACTGGCTGGGCGGGGCCAGCCACTCGGTGGCAGGCAAGGGGAGTCTGGAGGTCTATTTCACCAAGGATCAGGGAGGGGCCGTCGCTCTGCAAGCGGTGGACGCCGCCGCCAGTGAGGCCAAGTTTGATACCTCCCTCAACGAGTTTGGCATTCGCAACAGCGAGTGGTATCTCTGTGGTCGCGATACCCGCCAGCCCTGCCTGATGGAGCCTTATCTCTACGAAATCAGCCCGGGCAACAAGATGCTGATGACCAGTCTGACGGTGCCCGTGCTGCGTGACGGCAAGTTTGTCGGGCTGGCCGGGGTGGATATGAACCTGCCCATCTTCCAGCAACTGGCTGAAAACCTTGGCAAGAGCCTCTATGACAACAAGGCGGATGTGACCCTGGTCAGCAAGATGGGGCTGATTGTGGGCAGCAACCGCTATGCCGACAAGCTGGGCCGTCCACTCAAGGAGGTGGGCCTGACCCTGCCTGACGGTCAGCCGGTCAGCAGCGACAGTGACTTTATTCTTCATCAGCCCATTCGGGTTGAGGCTGCCAATACCCAGTGGTGGTTGATGATCAAGGTGCCCAAGGCGCTGGCGCTCGGCAAGGCGCACGCCATCAGCAATGAACTGGGCACCCTGCTGGTGGATGCCCAGCGGCAGCAGATCATCGCCATGGGCGGGATTACCCTGTTGGTGCTGGGGCTGCTGGTCTGGTTTATCCAGACCATCACAGCGCCACTTTCTCTTATCAGCCGCCATGTGGGCCATCTCTCCAGCAACGAGGGGGACCTGACCCAGCAGATGGAGATCGACACCCATCAGGAGCTGATCGATCTGGGTTCTCAGCTCAATGCCTTCCTCGGCAAGCTGCGGGGCATGGTGCAAATGAGCAAGGGGATTGGTCAGCAGGTCTACCAGCAGGCGCGGGAGATGAAACATACCGCCGACACCATGCGCAGTAGTCTGGACGAGCAGAATCTGGAGCTGGAGAGCGTGGTGAGCGCCATGCATCAGATGAGCACCACGGCAGTCAGCGTGGCGGGTTATGCCGAGCAGGCGGCGCAGGAGTCGGAAGCGGCGACCCACCACATCAATACCGCCCAGCAGACCCTCAGCAATGCTCGCAACGAGATCCATACTCTGGTCGGCGATATGCATGAGGCGGATAAAGCGGTGGCGCTGGTGGCCCAGCGCAGCACCAATATCAGCCGGATCCTCGATGTGATCCGTGCCATTGCCGAGCAGACCAATCTGCTGGCCCTCAATGCCGCCATCGAAGCGGCACGTGCGGGTGATATGGGCCGTGGCTTTGCTGTGGTGGCGGATGAGGTAAGGGCGCTGGCCAACAAGACCCGTGAATCGACCGACGAGATCGGCCAGCTGATTGGTAGCCTGCAAACAGAGGTGAGCAGCAGTCAACGTCTGATGAATACCGGCATCGAGCGCTCCACCACCACGGTGCAGGGCACCGAGCAGGCGTTCGAGGCGCTCAATCGGGTGGTGGCGCAGATCCAGCAGATCCACGACCACATCAGTCAGGTGGCTACCGCCGCCGAGCAGCAGAGCGCCGTCAGTGACGATATCAACAAGAATTTGATGCGGATCGGTGATACCGCCAACGTGATTGGGCAGGAGGCCAGCTCCAGCCATCAACTGAGCGAGGCGCTGGAGCAAGCGGCCACGGCGCTCGCCAGTCAGCTCGATCGGCTGCGTACCTGAGTGGCAGCCAGAGAGACAAAAGCCCGCGAGCGATCGCGGGCTTTTTTATGACTCGACGGCAGAGTTGCGTCAGTTGCGGGGTTCAACCAGCAGGATGTGGGAGTCGGCCCCGACCACCCTGACCTTGCTGCCCGCAGGCAGCGACTCGTCACAGCGCACCGTCCAGACTGTATCGTCCAGATGCACCCGACTGGTACCTTGGGTGACGTCATCCAGCAGGGTCAGCTCGCGGCCCATATAGCTCTGCATCCGCTCGTTGATGGTGCTGGCGGCATCCTGACCCGAGTTGTCGCGCTGGTGCTGCCAGCGCCACCAGGCCCAGGTGGTGAGCAGGGATTGCACCGCAAACAGCAGCAACTGCGCCTGCCAGCCGAAGGGCCAGATCAGCAGCAGTAGCCCCACTTCCAGCGCAGCGATGCCGGTCCAGAGCAAAAAGCCCACAGAGCCGAGCACCTCGATGGCCAGCAGAATGAAGCCGAGTCCCAGCCAGTGCCAGTGGGTCAGCCCCTCTAACAGGGCTGTCATGACTTGCTGCCCTTGCCATCTTTGTTGAACAGCTCGGCCATGCCAGCCACAGAGCCAATCAGGCTGCCCGCTTCCAGCGGCATCATGATGATCTTGCTGTTGGGGCCTTCACCGATGCGGGCCAGTGCCTCGGTATATTTCTGGGCCACGAAGTAGTTGATGGCCTGCAGATCTCCGGCGGCGATGGCTTGAGAGACCATATGGGTCGCCTTGGCTTCCGCCTCGGCAGCCCGTTCCCGCGCTTCTGCGGCGAGGAAGGCGGCCTGACGCTCACCTTCGGCTTTGAGGATCTGGGACTGCTTCTCGCCTTCCGCTTTCAGGATTTTGGACTGGCGCACCCCTTCGGCTTCCAGTACCTCGGCCCGTTTCTGGCGCTCGGCCTTCATCTGGGCGTTCATCGCCTCGACCAGTGCCAGCGGTGGGCGCACATCTTTAATCTCGATGCGGGTCACCTTGATGCCCCAGGGGGCGGTGGCGGCATCCATGGTGCGCAGCAGTTTCTCGTTGATGGTGTCGCGCTGGGAGAGCATCTCGTCCAGCTCCATGGCGCCGAGCACGGTCCGCATATTGGTCATGGTGAGATTGCGGATGGCGCTGGTGAGATCGTTGACCTCATAACCCGCTTTGCGGGCATCCACCACCTGCACAAAGCTGATGGCGTCGATGGTGACGTTGGCGTTATCGCGGGAGATCACCTCTTGTGCCGGGATATCCAGCACCTGCTCCATCATGATGATCTTGTGGCCGACCCTATCCACGTAGGGGATCAGCAGGTTGAGACCCGGGGTCAGGGTGCGGGTGTAGCGGCCGAAGCGCTCCACCGTCCAGTTGTAGCCCTGGGGCACTATCTTGATGCCCGCGCTCAGGGTGGCGAGCACCAGGAACACGAAAATCCCTAGCACAATCAATGATTCATTCATCATTTAGCTCCTTATGAAACACAGTCCCTAGCCTATGGTCTGGCGTCAGGTACCACAAGTGACTTTGTACGCCTTTGTCATGAATCGGCTTTGCTAATTACCAAAACGCATTAAAAAGCATTTTTTATTATTTTGAGGGATAAGCTGCCCTGCCTATAGTCGCCCCATATTAGTCGTGTTCCGAGGGATGGGCCGAAATGGATTATTTACCTATGTTTGCCAAGTTGGAAGGCCGCCCGGTACTGCTGGTGGGCGGGGGCGAGGTTGCCCTGCGCAAGGCGCGCCTGCTGCTGGCAGCCGGTGCCCGGCTGACCCTGGTCTCCCCGGAGCTTGAACCGGAATTTTCGGAATTCACCGGTCGTTTCACCCATCTGGCGGAGCGCTTCACCCCGGCCCATCTGGCAGGCCAGATTTTGGTGGTGGCGGCGACCGACAACCTCGAAGTCAACGCACTGGTTTATCAAAGTGCCAACCAGCTGGGTCTGTTCGTCAACGTGGTGGATGACCCCAAGCGCTCCAGCTTTATCTTCCCCTCGATCATCGATCGCTCGCCGCTGATGGTGGCAGTCTCCAGCGGCGGCAAGGCGCCGGTGCTGGTGCGCCTGTTGCGCGAACGGCTGGAGAGCCTGCTGCCGCGCCATCTTGGCGGGCTGACCGAGCTCTCCGGTCGGGTCCGTGACAAGGCCAAGCGGGTGCTCTCATCGATTTCCGATCGTCGTCGCTTCTGGGAGCGCGCCTTTGCCTCCAACACCCTCGCCAGCCTGATTGAGAAAGAGGACTGGCAAGGAGCCGAGCAGTGGCTGAGTGATGGCCTCGATCAGGCGAAAAGCGAAGTGGGCGAGGTGGTCTTGGTCGGCGCGGGTCCCGGCGATCCGGGCCTCTTGACCCTCAAGGCGCTGCAACAAATTCAACAGGCTGAAGTGGTGCTCTACGACCAGCTGGTCTCCGCCGAGATCCTCGATCTGGTGCGCCGCGATGCCACTCTGGTGTCGGTCGGCAAGAAGGCGGGTGCCCACAGCGTGCCGCAGGAGGAGACCAATCGCCTGCTGGTGGAATACGCCAAGGCGGGCAACCGGGTAGTGCGGCTGAAAGGGGGCGATCCCTTTATGTTTGGCCGGGGTGGCGAGGAGCTGGAAGTGCTGGCCGATGAAGGTATCCCCTTCTCGGTGGTGCCCGGCATCACGGCCGCTGCCGGTGCCACCGCCTATGCAGGTATTCCGCTGACTCACCGTGATTACGCCCAGAGCGCCGTCTTCATTACCGGCCACTGTCAGAAAGAGGGCAAGGAGCCCGACTGGCAGCAGCTCGCCGCTACCAGCCAGACCCTGGTCATCTACATGGGGCTGATGCGCTCCGAGCATATCCAGCAGCAGTTGATGGATCACGGCCGCAGCCAAGCCACCCCCATCGCCATCATCGAGCGCGGCACCACATCCCGTCAGCGGGTGCTGACCGGCACGCTGGCCGACTTGGCGGAGCTGGCCAAACAGGCGGTGAGCCCTTCGCTTATCGTCATCGGCGAAGTGGTTGCCCTGCGCGATCGGCTCGCCTGGTTTGGAGAAAAGGGCTGCGAGCAGCAGCGCGCTAACCCGGATCTCGATGGCTGTGACCTCAAGCTGGTGCAGCTGGCCTGACCGAGAAAGAGATATTTGATGCGGCTGCTGGTGCGGCCGCGCACTGAACCACCCAGCGCCCCGAGCAGGCGCATAAGCAATGACCCGAGGACCAACATGGACCGTGAAAGATTGACCCACTTGCAGCAGCTGGAAGCCGAGAGCATCCATATCATCCGCGAGGTGGCTGCCGAATTTGAAAACCCGGTGATGATGTACTCCATCGGCAAGGACTCCTCCGTCATGCTGCACCTTGCCCGCAAGGCCTTCTATCCGGGCAAGATCCCGTTCCCCTTGCTGCACGTCGACACCGACTGGAAGTTCAAGGAGATGATCAAGTTCCGCGACGAGACCGCCAAAAAGTACGGGCTGGATCTGATCGTCCACAAGAACCCAGAAGGGCTCGCCATGGGCATCAACCCCTTCGTCCACGGCAGCGGCAAGCACACCGACATCATGAAGACCGAGGCGCTCAAGCAGGCGCTCAACAAATATGGCTTCGATGCCGCCTTCGGCGGTGCCCGCCGCGACGAAGAGAAGTCCCGTGCCAAGGAGCGGGTCTACTCCTTCCGTGACAAGTCTCACCGCTGGGATCCGAAGAACCAGCGCCCCGAGCTGTGGCGCGTCTACAACAGCCAGGTCAACAAGGGGGAGAGCATTCGGGTGTTCCCGCTCTCCAACTGGACCGAGCTGGATATCTGGCAATACATCTATCTCGAGAACATCGACATAGTGCCGCTCTACTTCGCCGCTTACCGTCCGGTGGTGGAGCGCAACGGCATCAAGATCATGGTGGATGACGAGCGCATGCCGCTGACCGCCGAGGATGAGGTGAAGCAGGAGCTGGTGCGTTTCCGTACCCTCGGCTGCTACCCGCTCACCGGGGCCATCGAATCCGATGCCACCACCTTGCCGGAAATTATTGAAGAGATGCTGCTCACCACCTCGAGCGAGCGGCAAGGGCGGCTGATTGACCACGATCAGGCCGGCTCCATGGAGCAGAAGAAGCGTCAGGGATATTTCTAAGGAGTCGTCAGCATGAACAGCCATATTCAGACCGCCATCACCGAACAGGGCATCGAAGCCTATCTGCACGCCCAGCAGCACAAGAGTCTGCTGCGCTTTCTCACCTGCGGCAGCGTGGATGACGGCAAGAGCACCCTTATCGGTCGCCTGCTGCACGACTCCCAGCAGATTTATGAAGATCAGCTCAAAGCGCTGGAGTCTGACAGCCAGAAGCTCGGCACCACCGGCGAGAAGCTGGACCTGGCGCTGCTGGTGGATGGCCTGCAGGCGGAGCGCGAGCAGGGCATCACCATCGACGTGGCCTACCGCTATTTCTCCACCGCCAAGCGCAAATTTATCATTTCGGATACCCCGGGCCATGAGCAGTACACCCGCAACATGGCCACCGGCGCCTCCACCTGCGATCTGGCCATCATCCTGATCGACGCTCGTAAAGGCGTGCTGGATCAGACCCGCCGCCACAGCTTTATCGCGAGCCTGCTCGGCATCAAGCAGTTCGTGGTGGCGGTCAACAAGATGGATCTGGTGGAGTTCAGCCAAGAGGTGTTCGAGCGCATCAGTGCCGATTACCGCGAGTTCGCCAAGAAGCTCAGCGTCGACACCATCCATATCGTGCCGGTCTCGGCGCTGGACGGCGACAACGTGGTCAACCAGAGCGACAAGCTGGCCTGGTACGAAGGTGAAACCCTGCTGGCGCTGCTGGAATCCGCCGAGGTAGAGCGCGAGCTGGAGCGCCATCCGGTGCGCCTGCCGGTGCAGTATGTGAACCGCCCCAACCTCGATTTTCGCGGCTTCGCGGGAACGCTCGCCTCCGGCATCCTGCGGGTGGGCGACCGGCTTGCGGTGCTGCCGTCGGGCAAGGAGAGTACGGTGACCCGCATCGTCACCTTCGACGGGGATCTGGAGTACGCCCTGCCGGGTCAGGCCATCACGGTCACCTTTGCCGATGAGATCGACATCAGCCGTGGCGACCTGCTGGTGGATGCTGCCAAGCAGCCGCAAGTGACCCAGAACCTGCTGGCCCATATCGTCTGGATGGGGGAGGAGTCCCTGCAACCGGGTCGGGTCTACGACGTCAAGCTGGCCACCAAGAAGAGTCGCGGTCAGGTGGAGGCCATTCGCCACCGCATCGAGATCAACAAGCTGGACGAGCTGCCCGCCAGCGAGCTCAAGCTCAACGAGATCGGCCTGTGCGAGCTGAGCCTCACCGACCCGGTGGCGTTCGACCCGTATCAGGAGATCCGCGATACCGGCAGCTTTATCCTGATCGACCGGCTGACCAACGTCACCGTCGGCGCCGGCATGATAGTGGAAGGCTTGGCTGCCAAAGCGGTAAAAGGGCATTACAGCGAGTTCGAGATCGAGCTCAACGCGCTGGTGCGCAAGCACTTCCCGCACTGGCAAGTCCTTGCCATCGGTAACGACACAAGCAAGGAGTAAGCCCATGACCTGGCAACAATTCCTGGTGCTGGGTCTGCTGGCTGCTCTCGTGGCCCTGCTGATCCAGGGCAAACTCCGCCCGGCGCTGCTCTTCTCGGGCGCCGTGCTCATCACCTACCTGAGCGGGTTGGCGGATATCAACGCCGTGGCGGCGGGCTACACCAACAGTGCCCTGCTGACGCTGGTGCTGTTGTTGCTGGTGTCGCTGGCGGTGGAGAAGACCCGCATCATGAGCTGGTTCGCCAATCTGGTGGGCACAGGTTCATTCAACAAGGTGCTGGTGAAGGTGTGGTTCTCCACCGCTTTCCTGTCGGCTTTCGTCAATAACACTGCCGTGGTGGCCTCCATGCTGGGAGCGGTCAAACGCAACCCCAACCATGCGCCGTCGCGGCTGCTGCTACCCATGTGTTTCGCGGCCACCTTTGGCGGGGTGCTGACCCTGATCGGCACCTCCACCAACCTGATCGTCAACAGTTTCCTCATCAAGATGGGGGCGCCGCCGCTCGGCATGTTCGACTTCTTTATGGTGGGGGCGGGCACCTTGCTGACCGGTCTGGTGGCCGTGCTGCTGTTTGCCCGTCACCTGCCGGTGCAGGATACCGAGATGAGCCGCGAATCCGGCTACTTTCTCGAGGCCAAGGTGGGCGCCGGTTCGCCGCTGGCGGGGCGCAGCGTCAAGGAAAACGGCCTGCGCAGCCTGAAAAGCCTCTATCTGGCGGAAATCATTCGCGGCGATGAGGTGATCTGCCCGGTGCAGCCGGAACACGAGCTGCACGAAGGGGACGTACTGCTGTTTTGCGGCGATGTGGAGAGCGTCGGTGTGTTGCAGGAGATGAAGGGGCTGGATCTCTACGGCCAGCACCGCCTCAACGGCCAGCATCTGGTGGAGGTGATCGTCAGCCACAGCTCGCGGCTGGTGGGTCAGACCATCAAGGATGCCGAGTTTCGCACCCACTTCGATGCGGTGGTACTGGCGGTGCGCCGCGGTGAAACCCAGCTTACCGGTGGCCTCGGCCAGATTGAGCTGCATGCCGGTGATACCCTGCTGCTGGCCCCCGGCCCCCAGTTTGCCCGCAACAAATCGCTGGGACGGGAGTTTGTGGTGGTGAGCGGGCTGGAAGCCTCCACCCGTCTCGATGGCAAGCGTAGCGCCGCCGTGGTGCTGGGCTTTCTCGGGGTGTTGGCGCTCTCGGTATTCGATCTGGTGCCGCTGTTCAAGGGCTTGCTGCTGATGTTGGTGGCGCTGCTGCTCACCCGCATTCTGACCCTGGACGAGATCCGTCGCCGCTTTCCGCTGGATATCTGGCTGGTGGTGGGCGGGGCGCTCGCCATCGCCGATCAGCTGGAAAAGAGCGGACTGGCCAAGCTTATCGCCGACTGGCTGATGGGGGAGTTCAACGGTGCCAGCCCCATCATCGCCTTTATCGGTATCTATGTGTTTACGCTGGTGCTGACCGAGCTGATGAGCAACAACGCCGCCGCCGCGCTGGCCTTCCCCATGGGTTACCAGCTGGCGCTCAGCATGGATGTCTCGACCATGCCGTTTATTCTGGCGGTGCTGTTCGGGGCGAGCTCCAGCTTTATCCTGCCCTATGGCTACCAGACCAACCTGATGGTCTATGCCGCGGGCAACTACAGGATGCCGGACTACCTCAAGCTGGCCCTGCCGGTCTCGCTGGCCTATAGCCTCGGGGTGATTGTGATGGTGCCCCTGCTGTTTCCGTTTTAAGGCGTATCAAGGAGTGCAGGATAAGCAATGCCATGGCACCAGCACGTTGTCGGCTGATAGTCCGAGGCGGCTCCCCGTGGTGCCGGACAGTTTAAGTTTTGAGGCGTGAGCGCCAATCAAGGAGTGTGGGATGAGCAATATCGTGTGGCACAAGCATGCCGTGGACAAACAGAGCCGGGCTGAATTGAAAGGGCAAAAGCCGCTGGTGATCTGGTTTACCGGGCTGTCGGGGGCGGGTAAATCGACCCTGGCGGGGGCGCTGGAGCAGGCGCTGGCGGCACAAGGCAAGCACACCTATCTGCTGGATGGGGACAATGTGCGCCACGGCCTCTGTGGCGATCTCGGTTTCGATGATGCCGCGCGGCAGGAGAATATCCGCCGGGTCGGCGAGGTGGCAAAACTGATGGTGGATGCGGGCCTGATCGTGCTTACTGCCTTTATCTCGCCATTTCGTGCCGAGCGCGAGCTGGTGCGCAGCCTCTTGGGGGAAGGGGAGTTTGTCGAGGTCTTTGTCGATGCGCCGCTTAGCGTGTGCGAAGAGCGCGACCCGAAAGGGCTCTACAAGAAGGCGCGGGCGGGGGAAATTCGCAACTTTACCGGTATCGACTCCGCCTACGAGGCACCGGAGCAGCCGGAGATCCATCTGCTTAACGCCGGGAAACCGGTCGCCGCGCTGGTAGATGAGCTGCTGACCGCCCTGCGGCAGGGGAACTACCTGTAATTGGTTCGGAAGAACCTATAACAAGCGCCCGGTAGCCGGCCAGTTGGCCATCACAGGCGCTGCTGGGCTGGCGGTAGCCACTATAAGCAAAGGTTGGGTCATAATCGGAAAACCCATAAATCCAGCTTATAGTGGCACCGGCGAACCTTGAGCCACTCCAACGTGGTTGATAGCAACCCCGCAAGAGGATCTTCCGATCCTTGCTTATATCGCGGCGGGGTTATTCGAGATTGTCTGAATACGCTGCGTTATTCTAACCCTCGGGCTTATATTTGACTACTTCAGATGTTGATGGGAACAATGAACCGCTTATTTCCATGGTGCCAACAAAATTTCCAGAGCCTGTATCTATTACTATATGAGCGGCTTCGCCATTTTTGCCGTCGTAAAAGCCTCCAGCAACCAATTCTTTCCCATCATATGATATCTCACCGATATTAAGGTCTCTATATTTTGAACGATAGCCAAAGACAGCGATTAACTCTTGAGGGTGTATAGTCCGACCAGCGGTATCTTTGAATGCAACTTTATTATCAAGATTGAATCCAACTTTTAACCAAGGATTATTACTATTCTCTTCATTTTCTTTTAGTTCTTTAAATGCAAGTTCACTAACATTGCTTAATTTAAAGAGCATTCCTGCATATTCAGCAACAGGGATCCAATCATCCTCAAGTCTTACTAATACAGATGTACTCATTTGGAAGTTTGGATCTGTTTTATTAGTGTCTGCATTTAGTGAGATAGAGCGTAGGAAATATGTCCGACCATACATTGAGAGCCCTTTTAGTCGCTCGTATATAGACGTCCATTGTTCTTTTCTTGCTGCGTCAAATGTTAATAGTTTTATGTTGTTCTTGGCTGCATATTTTTTTGCAGTACCAGTGAAGCCATTTTTCGATACAACTATTGTTTGTTGAATTCCTATTTTTCGATGTTTTTCCTTAAGTCCCTCAATGATTTTTATGTCTGCTGGACGAACTATTTCAGTGCATTCAATCCCGATCTTTATTGGGCAATTTAGGTATTCAACTTCAACAAGAATATCGACTTCTCTATTCGTTTCTGCTTCTAAATCATACAGCATAGCTGATTCAGTAATTTTTGCCCCAGAGGGGGAAAGATGCATGTTTATTATTTTAACAAGCTTCTGAAAATCATTTGTTCGTTTAGGCATAAAACACCAATATATACTCACAGGGTATACGATAATTTATTTTTAGGCTAATGCCACATTAAGGTATTAGCGACACATAGTAAAAATCACACGTGTTATGCATCACTTTTTAAACTGTTTGTGAGCCGTTTACACGCTCGAAGCTGAGTTCTTCATGACGGACGGTTTCTTGACGGCTTCTATAAGCCCAAGAACCTGTTAACTTTTTGCCACGTTCTTCAATTTTAAATAGTCCTGATACAAACGATAAAGATGCATTAGATGTACTTCTCATTTTTATAATCAAGAACCCTTCCCAAGTTTCGCCATCAATGGTTAAGTGTTGAATATAATCGTTATCGCTATGTTCCACTCGCATAGAGCCCAAACCATAAATTCTATGAGCACTCTGGTTTAGGTCTAGCTGACATGAATATGTGACTCCATTATAATATTGGATATTATATTTCCACGTTCCTTTTAAATCTATGCCTTTGTAAATACGCTCTTGATACCAAGGGATAAATGCCTTTTTTACCATTAAGCTAAATAGCCATAAAATGACAGTTGTTAGGATGCCAGAGATAGCACCCCAAAATACTGTTTCAATAACACTCATAACTATACGATGCTCTCTTATTTATCTGACGGCTAATGTTTGCAGCAGGAGCACGATGCTAGAAGCGTTCCTTGTCCGCACTTGTTAAGAGTTTCCACTTTCGTGAGCAATTATTATTTCGCTGTAGAATTTATCAGCAGTAAAGGCGGAGTCATTGACCATGCTTAAAGCCTCGCCGATTGGTACACTATGAGTCTCATAATTTGTAACCCAAGATCCTATAAGAATCATATTCGTGTACTCATCTGGCTTTTCTTCATCAGCAGCGTAATCAATGTGTGCAATACTTGTTCGACTCAATGCTTGGATTAGCGTTTTAATTTGCTCATCAGAGAAACCACGACCAAGGGATGCTGTAAGGCCTGGAGTCTTAAAGCCAGAGGGTCCACCAAGGTATGAGGTTATCGGAATACCATGAGATTTTAGAATATCCTCAATATTTTTTGCTCCTTTGATACCTTGGTTAAGCATAATGCTATAGCCATCCCAGATACCGCCCTCTTCCTTAGGTGTGCTTTCGGCTTCTTCGTGAGGCCGCCTTTTGTCTCGTCCATCTTTTGCAATCAAGTACTCGTGATAATACGAGTCCTCTTGCATTTCTGGTCGGAACCTTGTCTGAAGAAGGAAGATACAAATTAGAAAAACTGGCACGTTGGCTATAGCAGCAATGACGAGCGTGCTTTTCAACCAAATTGGTGTATCGATTGTTATAGCCGCACCTAAGAAGCTTCCGTTTACGATGATCAGCCCGACAAGCCACGCCCCCAATAGTTGTATTGGTTTGGTGATTCGATGAGGTTCGATCTTTGGTTGCTGAGGCATAATTATTTCCGCTTAATGCTCAAAGCTGGTGTACACCTTTTGGCGTCGCCCTGCCTTTACTTGTTAAATTTTGACCATCTCGTATGTTGGGCTAAAAATCGTAAGTTGGTGCTAAATGAAGTGAAGCCCAACGTTTACCGCGAAACGTATCTGCAAATTTGTTTTACCGATCGGCCCGCTCCATGTTTATCCCGCTCTGGTTGAGGTGAGCATGCTCGTCTATCAGGCTTCGCTACGCTCTGCACCAACTTACAAAAACCACGCTACCGCCCCTGAATTACAGCCTCCAGTCTGCTGCTTTTTACCTGCGTTTTGGCACTGACTTGGCTCATGGCTGACTCCTGCGAGAGGTTGCCAAGCGGCTATGTTACCGAACGGGACTTGGGTGAAAAGCGCAAGCGGGCCGTTTCCTGAGCAAGATCAATAAATTAATCATTAATGGGTTTAAATGTGGTCACTCAACCGCTTGGGCCCATTAGCGCAGAGGGAAATCGGACAGTGAAGCGGGAGTGTCGCCCTCTTGCTGGCGGGCATTAAAAAACCCTATGGGCCTGCTGGCCCATAGGGTTTTTCTGCGGTGATTGTTTGTGTAGTGGTTATCTCGCTTGGCGAACCGGCACGGCGCGGGTGGTGGCAACTTCGTAGCGGCTTTGGCTTGTCGGAGCCCCTTTCTGGAACTGGCGTACCAGCCGGTCGAGATCGCTCAACTGGTTTACCAGCTGGGTGATGCCGTGTACGGCGTGCTGGCTGCCAACGCTGGAGTCATCGGCCAGGGTCTTGATGCTGAGCACGTTGCGGTTGATCTCGGCGGTGACGTGGGACTGCTCTTGCACCGCCTGGGCAATCTGGCTACTGCCGGAGGCGACCTGCTGCAGCATATTGTTGATTTGCTGGAGTATGGTGCCGGTCGCGGTGGCCTTCTGCTGGCAACTGTCGGCAAGTTGGCAGCCCTTCTCCATCGCTTGCTCAGCCTCGCCAGAGCTGTTTTGCAGCTCGGTGATCATCTTCTGGATCTCGCTGGTCGAGGATTGGGTCTTGATGGCGAGGGTGCGGATCTCGTCGGCCACTACCGAGAAGCCGCGACCCGCTTCGCCAGCCCGGGCCGCTTCGATGGCGGCGTTGAGGGCCAGCAGGTTGGTCTGGTTGGCGATGTTGTTGATCACATCGAGGATGCCGTCGATATCGCGGCAGTGGCCGACCAGCGCACTGATCACGCTCTTGGAGGTGATAAGTTCACTGTTCATGCCCGCCACGGCAGCCACGGTTTCGGCCACGCTACTGTTGCCGCTCTTGAACAGCACGGCCGTTTCATCCAGCAGGCTGGAGGAGTCAGTCGAGCTTTGTGACACCTCGCGAATGGACTCCGACATTTCGGTCACGGCGGTCGCTACCTGATTGGTTTCGGCCTGCTGCTGTTGCAGGTTGTCGGTGATGGATTCGGCGTTGCGCAGATCCCCCTCGGCGGCTTGCAGGATCTTGCTGCAGGTCTGCTGGGTGCGGGCCAGCACGGCGTTGAACTCGGCCTGATTCATCACCATCGAGAGTTCGATGGCGGCGATATTGTCCACCTTGTTGGTGTAGAGCAGCTGCATCAGCGGATTGTCAAAGCTGCTGCGGGCCATCTTGTTGAGCTTGCCGAGGCGGCGGGAGAGGGCATTCAGGGTGATGGCCGCTATCGCCAGCGGCAGGGCGGCCAGCGCCAGTTGCCAGTTCATGTCGTGGCTGTAGCCCAGGGCAAACATGGCGAGCAGGCTCAGCAGCAGACAGAGGTTGATGGCCAGAGTATGGGAGAAGGTGGGCAACTTGAGCGCCAGCGGCAGCTTGTTGTTGCGAAGGTCGGCATAGACCTTCTCGGCCCGCTGTTTGATCTCCTCGCTCGGGGCGGTGCGCACCGACTGATACTCCACCACCCGGCCGCTGGCATCCTTGATGGGGGTGACAAAGGCGCTGACCCAGTAGTGATCGCCATTCTTGCAGCGATTTTTCACCGGCCCCATCCAGCTCTTGCCATCCCTGATGTGACCCCACAGATCGGCAAAGGCCTGTTTCGGCATGTCAGGATGACGCACCAGATTGTGGTGCTCCCCCTTCAGCTCGTCGAGCGAGAAGCCTGCAATATCGCAGAACTCATCGTTGGCGTAGGTGATGCGGCTCTCCAGATCCGTGGTGGAGATCAGGCTCTGGTGGTCTGGATAGAGACGTTCTCTTTGGGTAACCGGTTGATTGATTCTCATGGCCTTGCTCCCGAGCTGTGGTGGTTAAATTTTGTTCTTCATCAAGACATGTGCAAAGGGCGGGCCAGCTGGCAAAAACTAATGATTGATGTGTTATTAGCGAGGTTTGGAGAGGAAAAACGCGTGGTTGTTTGCAATATGCAACGGGTCTGACGGGGTGTGCCTCTGCGGCATCTGCAATTTGCAACCTATTCTGGTCAAGCCCATAAGCTTGGAGTCAGCAGCTGGATGCGAAGGAGCCACGAACCGACGGGGCATCCGCTGCCCCGCCAGAGATCAGGGGAGAGGGTCGGGAGCGGGTGAGGAGGGGGCGCTGACGAGCTGCATCACTTCAATCTGGATCCCCTGCACCAGCACGGTTTTCAGATCCTGTAGGTACTCCTCCAGCGGCGACTCTTGCAGCAGCTGGGCAAGCTCGTTGCCCACCGGGGTGAGGCGGTAGTAGAGCAGGGTGATGTTGTTCTGCTTGCACTGCAGCCGCCAGCGCTGGTTGCCGAACTCCAGCTCGACCCCATCGGCGGGCAGCGGGCCGGACTCCAGCTCGGCGCGATGCAGCAGCCCCAGCTCAAACAGTTGCAGCAGGGCGTTGTAGGGCAGTCGGTATTTGCCAAGGCCAAGGCGCGTCGCTTTGGCGCGACTCAGCAGGGTGGCCCCCTTGTGCAGCCCCAGCAGCAGCCGCTGCTCGTCGCTGCCGGTGTAGTGGCAGGTCAGTGAACAGACGCGCTGAAACAGCTGGGCCTCGCGCTGGGTCATCTCTTTGAGGGTGGCGAGCGCCCGAATGGAGAAGCGGCCCGGCGTGGCGACTTCCAGTGCGAAGATCCGCCCCCACAGCTGTTGCATCGGCACCATGCTGATATCTTCCGCCAGTTGCAGGAAGCGGGTCAGCCAGTCGCTGTCCATCTCGCCACCGGCCGCGGTCTCTTCGCAGTGGCGGGAGGCCATCACCATGATGGCTTCCAGATTGCGCTGGCGAGCGGCCTGATCCGCCAGATGGCGAAAGGTGGCGCGCTGTTCGAAGGTGCTGTCGCTGTTGCGGGTGAGCATGCCGTCGATACCGCGACTGCGTGCCAGACGCAGGGTCTGCTCCTGGCTGCTCAGGATCGAACTCTCTTTTTTCGGGGGGGGGAGGTCTGCCATGCTGACTCCATTCGCACAGGTTCTGGAGCTGAATGTTACTCCAACCGGGATGCCAAGATAACAAAGCGGCCTCCGTGGAGGCCGCTTTTTTTGCAACGGGAGAATTACTCCTCGTAGACGCTCACCTCGACCGCTTCCATCGAATAGGAGGCGGTGGCCATCTCGTGGCTGGAGCTGACAGTGCGCATCTTGCCCTTCACCCAGATGGCATCCCACAGATCATCCACCGGCGCACCCTTGGGGTAGCTCACATAGATCACCTGATTGGTGGGGGGCGGCGGCACATGGATGCAGGCGCCGAAGTAGGGCACCAGCAGGAAGGCGGTGATCTTCTTGGCATCCCCTTCCAGCGGCACCACAAAGCCCGGAATGCGCACATCCTGGTTGTCCAGCTTCTTGTTCACCCCGCCCACCGGTTGCGGCACCGACATGGGATCTTCGTGATTGACCTGGGGCGGTGGCAGCAGTTTCTCCCCTTCCGGGATGAGCACATCCCAGTCGATGGTCTTGTAATCGGCGGCCAGGGCGGGCAACACCAGCAGGCTGGCGAGCAGCGCCACAATTTTCCACTTCATCATCTGTCCTTCTTTTCTATTTTGGGCGTCTCGCTAGACGCGAATGCTCATGCCATCGCTCAGGCTGTAGCGGTAAGCGCGTGCAGCAGGGAGCAGGCCGATCACCATGCCTGCCAGCCACACGACCCCCAGCAGCTGCCACTCGTAGGTGCTCGGCAGCCCCAGACTCAGTTGCAGGCCATAGTGGCTGAGCAGCCAGGGCGAGGCAAGCCCCTGCCCCAGATAGAGCACTGCGACCCCGAGAGCGATGCCGACCGTGGTCAGCGCCATCGCTTCCAGCGCCAGCAGCAGGAACAGATGGGCAGGGCCCGCACCGAGGGATCGCAATATGGCGAGCTCCCGGCGTCGCTCGTTAAGCCCCGCCAGCAGGGTAGTCAGCATGCCGATAAGGCCCGCTACCACCACAAACCCGGCGATGACCGAGAGGGCCGTTTCCGCCACGCTCATCAGGCTCCACAGCTCCTGCAGGGCGGCCCCCGGCAGGATCGCCATCAGCGGCTCTTTGGGATAGGTGTTGACGCTGCGTTGCAGTTGGAACGCCAGGATCCGGTTGCTCAGTCCCACCATAAAGGCGGTGATGGTTTTCGGGGTGAGATCCTGCGCCAGCGCCTGCTCCGGCGTCACGTTCTTGCTGTGGCGGCCGGTATCCCAGCCCAGATGGATCGCCTCTATCCCCGCCAGCGGCACATGGATGGTGCGATCAATGGGCGTGCCGGTCGGCGCCAGAATACCCACCACCTTGAACGGCAGATTGTCGTGCTGGCTGAACGAGGTGTTGCCAGCACCGTGGGCGATGACGATGGATTGGTCGAGGTGATAGCCGAGCTTCTCGGCCACCTGGGCACCGAGTACCGCTTCAAACGGCGTGTCGAATGGCCTCCCTTCCCGCAATTGCAGCGACTGTTGCTGACCGTACTTCAGGTGGGTGAAGTAGTCGCCATTGGTGCCGAGCACCCGAAATCCCTTGTGGGAGTCACCAAGGGAAAGCGGGATGGTCCAGGCGACGCCCGGTTTCTGTTTGATGGCCTGATAGGAGTCCCACCCCACATTGTTGGTGGGGTTGCCGATGCGAAACACCGAGTAGAGCAGCAGGTTCACCTGGCCGGAGCGGGCACCGACGATGAGATCGGTTCCCGAGACGGTGTTGGAGAAGCTTTCGCGGGCCTGAGTACGCACCCGCTCCACACCGAGCAGCAGGGTGACGCTGATGGCGACGGCCAGCAGGGTGAGCCCGGCGGTAAGGCGGCGGGCCCAGAGACTTTGCAGGGCGAGCTTTAGCATGATGCCCTCCGGTTGAGCTGTCGCAGGTTTTCTACCCGCGGGAACAGGGGTTCGAGATAAGGGTCGTGACTGACGAAGATCAGAGTCGAGCCCTGCTTGTCGCACTCCTCGAACAACAGCTTGATAAAGGCCGCCCGGTTGTCGGTATCGAGGGCCGAGGTGGGCTCGTCGGCGATCACCAGTGGCGGCGAGCCAATCAGCGCCCGTGCGGCAGCAACCCGCTGCTGCTGGCCGATGCTGAGAGCGTGCACTGGGCGATGCAGTGCGTCATCCGGCAGTTGCAGCTCCGCCAGCAGACGGCGCGCCTCCTGCTCCGGACTCCCTTGCAGGCGGGCCCGTTTGGCGGGCGAAAAGGTGAGGGCAGCAGTCACGTTGTCCTGCACCGAGAGAAAGGGCAGCAGATTGAACTGCTGGAAGATATAACCCAGATTGGCCGCCCGGAAGTGGTCACGTGCACGGCCAGAGAGCCGGGCCAATGGTTGGCCCAGCACCTCCAGGGTGCCGTGGTTGGCGGTCTGGATCCCGGCCAGCAACCCGAGCAGGGTCGATTTGCCGGAGCCCGACGGGCCCTTGATAAAGACCCGCTCACCCTTGCGGATGGTGAGGGCGGGCAGATCGAGTACAGCGTCGCCACCTGGCCAGGCAAAGGCCAGATCGCGGATCTCAACCACGGCTTTTTTCATGGCGTTACCAGCTCAGCTTGTTGGCGGACGGGGTCAGCTCGCCAGCGGTCTGGCCAGTGGGCAGGATCCCCTGCACGCTCAGCTTCTCAAGGCTCGGATAGACGCTGAACAGGGTCGCCTCGAGGCCGGTCAGTTTGGTCGGCGTGGCGCAGGTGTAGGTGTACATGGCGCCCAGATCGGCGTGCCCCGTTTCGTCATGATCATGGTGGTCTTCATGTTTGTCGCTGGCAGCCTTGTCATGGTCATGGTCATGGTCATGGTCATGGTCGTGATCATGCTCTTCTTTGGCGGCCTGCAGCTCCTGCTGGGTCAGTTTGCAGCCAGCCGCCGGGTCGAAGCGGAACAGGGCATCAGGCTGCTGGAGGCGGGCGATGGCTTTGGCGTATTGCGCCTTCTCTTCATCGCTCTTGGCGGCGTGCTCGAAGCCCACCAGATCGGCTGCGGGTGCCTGCAGCTCGATCATCAATTGGTCGCCATCGACCACCAGATTGAGGTGGCCGTGGCCATGCTCGTGGGCGCCGTGGCTGTGGCTCTCGTGTTCGTCGTGATTTGCGTGTGCGCCAAAGGCCGCTGCGGCCAGCAACAGAGTAACTGCTTTCATCTTTAATCCTTTTTTCAAAACAAATAGTGAACTTAAACAAAGGGATAGATAAAAACAGAGGCGGGCGGCGCACGGATGGCATAGCTGTGAAGCGTGGTTGTATCCGCCGAGCGTTGCATGGTTGCAACAGCGGGCAGGACAGAGGTCGAACCGGGGAAACAATAGGGGGTAGCGGTGATGACCTGTTTGCCATCAAGATGGAGGGCGCAGACCAGGCAGTGATGGTCGTCGTGGCCGGGCAGGGCAGATTCAAACTGGTGCCGGGCAAGGGCAGGTTGCAGCCATAACCAGCCCAGCAGCAAGATCCAGATTTTCAGCTTGATACGACCCATAGACCCTTATGGAAAGGGCGCCATCAGCGCCCTTTCTCTCTGACTTAGAGATGGGACTTGATGAGCCCCATCACGGTAGCAATGTTGTTGGCATCGAGCTGGCCATCTTTGGCAAACAGCACTTTGCCCTCTTTATTCAGCAGGATGATCGCCGAGCTTTCCGGCGTCAGATCCCAGGCGTTGCGCGCCATACCCTTGGCATCCAGCACCATGGCGGACCAGGGGAACTCTTTCTTGCTGTCCTCGGCACTGCTCTTCACGAAGCCGGAGGTGCCCCAGATGGCGTCATTGCTGTTGATGACGGTAACGGTCTGGTACTTGTCTTGCGGCAGTTTGGCGGCCTTGATCGCCTCGATCATCGGGGCATTCAGCTCCTTGGCACTGGAGCGACCGGCAATATGCTGGATCAGAAACACCTTGCCGGTGAGCGAGGTGCTCTGCCACGGCTGGTAACCGATATCCTTGCCATTCAGTACCAGCTCACCCTTGTCGCTGACATTGACCAGCGGCACCGGGTTGCCATCCTTGAAGTTGTGAGCAAAGACCAGAGATGGCAGCAGCGCCAAAGTAAGTACGAGATGTTTCATCCTGATGACACTCCATTTGTTATGTTATAACGAGTTTCGGATTGAGGGAATGGGCGAGCTTCATCCTAAACTGATCGGATCTGTTTAAAAAGTGTTAAATAAGATCGCAATTCAGAAGCGTCGGCGCCCCGCCAGCCAGGTGGTTGGCTGGCAAGGGCGGCTAGGATGGCATGACATCGATAAAAATCAATGAATTGGCTGCTGGTCTGAGCTGTCTGCGTCAGTAGAGCGACTCACTGATGAGGGGGATCTTGGCCATGGTCATCTGCTGGGCCAGCAGGGACGAGCCGGTCAGCAGCACATGGCGCTGATTGTTGATCACCACAACATCACCGGGTACGCCACTGTCTGCCGTAATGGCCAGCCAGGCAGGGGAGACGCTGCCGATGCTGATATCCGGATAGATGATGCTGAGCACATATTGCGGCGCCAGCTCCGCAAGCAGACTGGCCATCAGCAGCGCCTTCTCATCGCTGTCGGCCTTGTTATCCTGCAACGCCTGCAGCGGCGGCGCGAAGTGATCCAGCTGCTCCGGCTGGGTGGGGATGGCGTTTAGCCACTCCTGCATCAAGCTGACGCTGGTAGCGAGATCCTTGGCCGCAAACTGCTGTGCCAGCGGCTTGAGCTGACCCTTGAAGTGGTAGAAGAGCTGGGAGTAATCGGGGCGTACACAAGGCAGTTTGCGATTGGCCGGATGGACGCAGGGTACCACTCTCATCTGGTAGAAGGCATCCTCCTGATACTGCTGGTAGGCTTGCCAGAACAGCATCGACTCCATGCTGTCGTCCCGCAGGGTGAAGGCCTGCTCCAGATTGCGAAACTTGGTAGCGGTTTCTGGGCTGCTCTGATTGATCAGGTTGATGCTGTTGTAGAGCCGTGGGCTGATGTAGGCGTAGAGGGTCTCCAGCGGATTGGTGAGGGAAGCCTTTAGCAGGCTCATCTCGTGGCGACTGGCGGCCATCACCTGATCGTCGGTGGTCAGCTGGAAGTGCTTGCGCTGGCCATCGGTGGATTGCCACTGCCAGCTCATGTTGATTTCGCTGGCGTTGCTTGTAGCACCAAGAGTGGTGCAGAGAGTGAGGCTGAGCAACAGCGCGGGGGTCAGCTTCATGGTGGTACTTCCTGCCGTGGACGATAATTAACAACTAGGTGAGCCGGCACCACTTTGGTGATGTTTCGTTTTGTGATCTGGATAACAGATTGATGTGACTTTTAATTTAATTGTGAAATTAAGTCACTCTGGAGGGGTTATGAAGCCTTGGATCATAGTGCTGTTTGGGCTGCTCAGCCTGCCAGCCATGGCGGGTCAGGTGATCGTCAACAAGGGGATGTCCATTGCGGATACCTTTGCCCTACGCGATCAGTTGGCGCGCGAACACGAATGGCAGGAGTGGCTGCGCTACCAGCAGGCCATCAAGTGGCTGGAGGTGTTGCCGGTCAACTGTGAACTGATGAGCCAGCCGGGCGGTGGCTATCGCTGTGGCGATGATTACTATCGTCCCTACCAGAAAGATGGTCGTGAAATATACATTCAGGGCAATCCTAGCGGAGATGCGGCCGGTAAGCTGCCGCAAACACCGACAAAAAAGGCGCCATAAGGCGCCTTTCTCATTCCGGGGGACGCTTACTTGGCAGCGTAACGCTCGGCAGAGGTCTTGATCTCGGCTTCGGCAGCAGCCTTGTCGCCCCAGCCTTCCACCTTGACCCATTTGCCCGCTTCCAGCTCTTTGTAGCGCTCGAAGAAGTGCTGGATCTGGGCTTTCAGCAGTTCCGGCAGATCGTGCACATCCTGGATGTGGTCGTACTGCTTGGTCAGCTTGGAGTGCGGTACAGCAACGATCTTGGCATCTTCGCCAGATTCGTCGGTCATCTTCAGCACGCCAACCGGACGGCAGCGAATGACGGAACCGGCCAGCAGCGGGTAGGGGGTCGGAACCAGTACGTCGACGGGGTCACCATCCAGAGAGAGGGTCGCGTTCACGTAGCCGTAGTTGCACGGATAGAACATCGGGGTAGACATGAAGCGATCGACGAAAATAGCGCCGCTGTCTTTGTCGACTTCGTATTTGATCGGGTCGGCATTCTGCGGGATTTCGATGATGACATAGATATCGTCGGGCAGGCTCTTGCCGGCCGGTACCAGGTTCAGGCTCATGATATTTCCTTCGTTGTTAGTATCAGGATTGCAGGCCGATATTATAGCGATGTGATGTTAAATGACCATATTTCAGCGGATATCGCAGCCAAAGAAGGGTGATGTTTCCGGTTTGCGGCGCGTTGATGCGTGCAGGATGCAACAAAACAGCTGTTTTGATGCCTTGCCGGTGACCTTGGTCATCGGCAAGGGATGTTGAGTTGCAAGTGCAGAGAGTCAGAGCGAGTAGGGGAGTCTCGACTCGTTGACCAGTCGCGACAGTGCTGTTACGACATGAGGATCAAACTGGGTGCCGGAGCGGGACTGGATATACTCCATGGTCTGCGCCAGCGTCCAGGGCTCCTTGTAGGGGCGTTTGCTGAGCAGGGCATCGAATACATCGACCACCGCCACTATCCTCGCCGACAGCGGGATCTGCTGGCCAGTCAGCTGCAGCGGGTAGCCCTTGCCATCGAAGTGCTCGTGGTGGCCCCGAGCGATTTCGGCGCCGAGAGAGAGGTAGCTGGTGCCCTCCACCATCTCGCCCGCCTTGTGCAAGATATTGGCGCCGATTCCTGCGTGCTGCTCCATGATGGCCCGCTCTTCCGGGTCGAAACGGCCGGGCTTGTGCAGGATATGATCCGGGGTGCCCACTTTGCCCACATCGTGCAGGATGGAGGCCATGCCGATCATCTCGACAAACTCCGGGGTCAGCTGTTCGGGATAGGCTGTCATCTGCTTCAATTCGGCCACGATGGCATCCGAGAGTTTCTGCACCCGCAAGACATGCTCGCCGGTGTCGGAGTCGCGAAACTCCGCCAGCGCCGCCAGCGCCACCACGGTGGCCTCCTGGGCGCGCAGCAACTGGTTGTAGAGATAGAGATTGTCATAGGCCGCCGAGATGCGCTGACAGAAGACATCCAGCAGATCGCATTCGAGGGGATCGAGGGGCTGGGTCGGGGTAAAACTCAGCACGAACTCGCGACCATTCTGGGCGGCGATATAGAGGGAGTCCTGTGGGTGTTCAAAGCGGTTGCAGCGCGCCTCCAGTGCCTTCATTACCGAGTCATTGAGGGGGGGAAAGTCGGTGATCTTGCCATCATCCAGCAGAGTCTCGTAGTCGCCGGTGGCGGCGAGGATCTCCAGCCCCTGTTCGCCGGGACGGCGCTCGGCGCAGATAGCCCCTTCGGTGCCCACATCGAGAATGGCGCTGATCTGTTTCAGCACGCCGGAGGCAAACTCCTTGAGTGAATGAAGATGGTAGAGATCGCCTGCCCCTTCGAGAATTTTGCCGAGCCCCTGACGGCTCTTGTCGATGGCACTGAGGGTTTCGTATGAACGCAAGGATGCGATGACGGTGGTATAGAGCTTTTGTACCGTCAGCTCGGTCTTGGTCTTGTAGTCATTGATGTCGTAATCGAGGATCACCCGCTGCTCTGGGGCCTGACCGGGCTGGCCGGTACGCAGCACGATCCGCACCAGCGAGTTGTGCATTTCGTTGCGAATCCGGTGCACCAGCCGCAGACCTGCATCTTCGGTCTCCATCACAACATCGAGCAGGATCAGGGCAATCCTGGGATTGGCCTCCAGCATGCGGCTAGCTTCGGCGCCGCTGTAGGCATTGAGCAGCTCCAGCGGGCGGGATTTGTAGTGAATGTTGGAGAGGGCCAGGCGGGTGGCATGATGGATATCCGGCTCATCATCCACGATCAGCACTTGCCATGGGTTGAGTGCCTTGGTGACCACGACCTCCTCATCATCGAGTTCGATGATGTCGTCGTCCAGCAAGATATCGTCCTTGTCTTGGGCACTGCTCATATCGGTTACGCCTCCGGCGCTCAATGAGTATGTGAACAGTATGCACGATCACATCCGCTCGGATCATCAGGATAAGCAGATATCGTGAGCTGGCTCCGCCTCTTTATCGCTACTCGAAAGGTTCCAGATATCCCTGGATCGACTTCTTCAACCAGGCCAACACCTTGCCGTGATAGGCGTTTTCCGCCAGATAGACCCCGTAATCCCGCCACTGCAGGCTGAACTTGTGTTTCAGGGTCAGCAGGGAGCCTTGTCGCAGCTGGCTCTGGATCAGTGGCGAGGGGAGCACCGCCCAGCCCAGTCCGTCCAGCACCGCATTGCGCATCAACTCGAAGCTGGAGAGGCCGATATGCTGGCCTCCCACAGGTAGCAGGCTTTTTACTGAAAATTCATCTACATACGAGAGGGTAACCTGGGTGTGATCGGTCAGATCCTGCTGTTTGACCCGCTTCAGTCCGGCCAGCGGATGGCTGGGGGCCACCACCATCAGGGTGCGGATCGGGTTGAGCACGTCGATATTGAGGCCGCTGCGCTCCTGATCTTCGGTAATAAGGCCAAAAGCGGCATCGACGAATCCCTCTTCCACCAGCGCTGGCAGTTCGGGTGGGGAGGCGAGCACCAGCGAGATACTGGTGCCGGGAAACTGGCTGTGCAAGGCGGTCAGCATCTCGCGCCATACCGGTTCGGGAATCGCGTCATCGCGGGCGACCCGTAGCGCTACTTCGGCCCCCGAGGCGTAATGTTTACACTTCTGCTGCAGGCTGTTGGCTGCCTGCAGCAGGCGAGTGCAATCATCAAGCACCAGCTCGCCTATTTCGGTCAGCCGACTCTGATTGGCACCTCGTTCAAAAAGTTCGACGCCAAGCTCAACTTCCAGCGCCGCGATGGCGGTGCTGACGGCGCTGCGGCTTTTGCCGAGGCGACGGGCGGTGTTGGCAATAGAGCCGCTATTGGCTGACTCTACAAAGAGTTCTATCTGATATAGCTTCATCTTTTACAGGCCATGGCAGAGTTTTTCACCATCACCTTAGCGTGCCAAACCAAGGCAAGGCAAACCTATGGCGTCGGAATAATCGACGCTGAGCGATTGTCGCGAGTTGCTTCTCCCTGTTTACCATCTCTCCCGTCGAAGCAACAAAGGCACCTTATATGTTATTAAGTCGTATGTTTCTGGCCCGGCTGTTTTTGACCGGCGCCATCGTGACCGAGGTCGCCGGTACCTCCAGCATGGCCATGATCCCCGAGCAGGGAGCTGGCTGGATGAATTACATCCCTATGTGGCTGTTGATCGGTTTCTCGTACTGGTTGCTGGCGAAAGCCGCCAAAACAATCTCCATTGGTATTGCGTTTGCGCTCTGGGAGGGGCTCGGGATCACCTTGATCACCATAGTGTCGGTCATGTTCCTTGGTTACGATGTGACCGTTCAGGAGCTGATTGGCCTGGCTCTCGCGATAGTGGGGATTGTTATGGTGACCATGGGGGAGACCCATGATGAGCCCGCAGACAAGTCAGTAGAAGCGGAGGCCACAGCATGAGTCCGTTTGTGATTGTACTGGGTGCCGCACTGATCGATATCGGCGCCAACATGGCCATCAACCGCTCCAAGGGTTTTCGTTACAAGGGGTGGGGATTCCTGGGGATCATGCTGGTACTCGGCGCCTTTACCCTGCTCTCGGAAGCGGTAAGTGGCGGCCAGATTGACCTGGCTGTTGCCTACGCCACCTGGGGGGCTATCGGCATCGTCGGTACGGCGCTGGGCGGTTTGCTCTTCTTCGGTGAGCGGCTCAAGCCCATCGGTTGGGCTGGCATGATGGTGATGGCGCTGGCTGTCGTTATGCTGACTACCGCTTGATGACCTGAAGCAATAAGAAAAGCCGCCCGGTAGCAACCGGGCGGCTTTTGTTTGGCTGATTGCTTGGTCGATGCAGGCTCAGCGCGGCGCTTCGTAGAGCTCCAGCGGCAGGCCGTCTGGGTCGGCGAAGAAGGTAAAGCGCTTGTCGGTCAGCTCGTCCACCCGCACCGGCTCTACCTCGACCCGATGGGCTCGCAGGTGGGCGATGACCCGGTCAAGGTCGCTGACCCGAAAGGCGAGATGGCGCAGGCCGCACGCCTCGGGGCGGGAGGGGCGCTCGGGAGGCGAGGGGAAGCTGAACAGCTCCAGCTGGCTGCCGTCCGGCAGGGCCAGATCCAGTTTCCACGACTGGCGTGCCTCGCGCAGGGTCTCGGCGATAATGGGTAGCCCCAGCACCTCGTGGTAGAAGTGGCGCGAGCGTGGGTAATCGCTGGCGATGATGGCCACATGGTGGATGGCGTCAAACAGCGGAAAGGTCATGGTGTTTCCTTCTCTGCAGCATAATGAACGGGCAGCCTGCGCTGCCCGTGTCGTTGATCTAGTTAAAGAAACCGCCGAACCAGTCATCCAGCGCACTGCGCGGCGATGCACTGCTGGCACAACCGGCTGGGGAGCCCATGGTGGAGGCTTTGGCCGGTACCTGCAGGCTGCCCGGGCAGTCGCTGGCGACGCGGGTGCCGCTGGCGCGGGAGAAGTTGGCCCAGGTGACCCCTTCCGGCATCTTCAGTCCCAGACTGTTGACGCCGCGCTGGCTCATGTAGCCGCTAAAGAGCTGCAGGGCACCGCTGGCACCGGTCAAGCCCGCCGGGGTGTTGTCGTCGCGACCGACCCAGATACTGACCAGCTCGTTGTTGTCCATCCCGGCAAACCAGGAGTCGCGCAGCTCGTTGGTGGTGCCTGTCTTGGCCGCCATGGTGGCGCCCGGGAACTTGGTACTGAGGGCGCGGGCCGTGCCCTGACTCACCGTCTTGGTCATGGCGAACAGGGTCAGCCAGCTTGCTTGCTGGTCGGTGACCCGCTTGGCGGTCTGATCATGCTGATAGAGCAGACTGCCATCTCCGTTCACCACGGCGCGAATGGCAGACAGCGGCTGGGTCAGTCCCTGATTGGCGATGGGCAGATACATCTGGTTCACCTCCATCGGCGAGAGCGCCACCGCCCCCAGCACCAGCGACGGATAGGGCTGGATCTCCTGCTGCACCCCCAGCTTGTGCAGGGTATCGACCACCTTCTCCAGCCCCACCTGCAGACCGAGATTGACGGTCGGCACGTTGAGGGAGCTGGCCAGCGCATCCATCAGCGGCACGCTCTGGCGGAACTTGCGATCGTAGTTCTGCGGCGTCCAGACCTGACCATCCTGACCGCGAATGCGGATCGGTTGATCTTTGAGCGGGGTCGCCAGGGTCAGGCCGTTGGAGAGGCCGGTCAGGTAGACCGCAGGTTTCACCAGCGAACCGATCTGGCGGCGGGCATCAAGCGCCCGGTTGAAACCGGCGTAGCGGGGATCGCGACCACCGACCAGCGCCACCACTTCGCCCTTGTGCCAGTCGGAGACCACCATGGCGGCCTCCAGCTTCTTCTTGCCGCGCAGTTTTTCGATGTCGGCGAGGCCAGAAGCGACCGCCTGCTCGGCGGCATGCTGGGCGATGGGGTCGAGGCTGGTGAAGATCTTGAGGCCGGACTGCTTGAGCAGATCCGGGCCGAAGCGGCTCTGGATCTCGCGCTTGAGCAGCCCCATGAAGGCCGGTGTGCGGCCGTAGCTCATCTGGCCGCGGGCGATGATGCCGAGCGGCTGCTTGCTGGCCAGATCATATTCGGCCTGGGTCAGGCTGCCGTGATCCATCAGCAGTTTCAGTACCAGATCGCGGCGTACCTTGGCTCGATCGGGGAAGCGCCAGGGATCGTAATAGGAGGGGCCTTTTACCAGACCGACCAGCAGGGCGACCTGATCGATGTCCAGCTCGTTGACCGGAATGCCGAAGTAGAAGTAGGAGGCGAGGCCGAAGCCATAGACCCCTTGCGAGAAGTTCTGCCCCAGATAGACCTCGTTGAGGTAGGACTCCAGGATCTCGTCCTTGCTGTAGCGATAGTCGATCAGCACCGCCATATAGGCTTCCTGCAGTTTTCGCCACAGACTGCGTTCACGGGTCAGGAAGAAGTTTTTGGCCAGCTGCTGGGTCAGGGTACTGCCCCCCTGCACGGTGCGACCCGCGATCAGGTTGGCGAACATGGCGCGCATGATGGCCACTGGCGAGACGCCGCCATGCTGGTAGAAGTCGCGATCTTCGGTGGTGAGCAGGGTCACCAGCAGGCTGTCGGGCACTTCGGCGATACGCACCAGCAGGCGATCTTCCCGATCTTCGGTATTGAGGCGATCGAGCAGTACCGGGTCCATCTGGGCGTAACCGAGCTGGCGCTGGTTCTCCAGCGACTGGATCCCCTCAAGGCGCGGGCCGTTGAAGGTGAGGCGCAGGCCGCGGGCTCCATCGGCGCCATCATAGAACTCGAACGGACGGCGAATCAGCTCGATGCGGTTGCCGTTGATGGTGTATTCACCCGGCGTGTGAGGCTGGCGCACCTGCTTGTAGCTCAGCATGTTGAGCTCGCGCAGCATCTGGTCCCGCGACAGGCGCTGGCTGGGGTAGAGCTCCAGCGGGCGGCTGTAGACCATCACCGGCAGCTGCCACTTCTCGCCATCGAAGCGCTCGCGCACCTTGGTATCGAGGTAGATGCCAAACACCACCATAAAGGCTGCCACCACCAGGGAGAGCTTGAAGCCAAGCCAGAACAGCTTGCGCCAGATGGTGCGTTTGGGCGCAGCCTTCTTGGGGGCACGCTTGCGTCGTTGGGTTGCCATAAATCCTCTTTGCTTTCCTTTCTACTTGTTATGTCGCATTCGCGAACGTTCGAGCGGGATTAACCCATCGAACCTAGATGCCCATCTTCTTTTTGGTGACTTTGGTCGGCATCGCTTCCAGCGGATTATCCGGCCAGTAGTGGCGGGGATAGCGCCCCTTCATCTCTTTTTTCACCTGCTCGTAGGATCCAGCCCAGAAGGCAGCCAGATCGGCGGTGATCTGCAGCGGTCGCTGGGCGGGGGAGAGCAGCTCCACTACCAGCGGCACCCGGCCATCGGCCACGCAGGGGGTCGAACCTTGCCCGAACATCTCCTGAATGCGCACCGGGATCACCGGTGCCTGCCCCGGCTGATAGCGGATCCGCACCCGGCTGCCGGTGGGCGCTGCAAAGTAACTCGGCAGCGCCTCGTCCAGCCGTTTGGGCAGCGGCCAGGGCAGGGATTGGCGCAGGATGTCGCCGAGGTTGAGCTTTTTCAACTGCTCCAACCGGGTCATGCCGCTCACCGCTGGCAGCAGCCACTGTTCTAGGTCGGCCAGCAGGCTGTCGTCATCCATGGCTGGCCACCCCTCATCGGGCAGCCACTCACGGGCGCAGCGCAGACGGGCCAGCAGCCCTTCGCTGCTCTCGTCCCAAGGCAGCACGTGCAGCCCCTTGCGGCGAATGCCTTGCAGCAGGCAGCGCCCTTTCTGCTCGTCAGAGAGTTCGGTCAGCGGTCGTTGGCTCAGCACCAGCTCGCCGATCACCTGCTGGCGTTCGGCGCGCACCCGCTCTTCCCGTTCATCCCAGTCGAACCACTGGCGTTCGCTCACCAGTTCCGGCAGCAGGCGTACCAGCTCGTCCAGATCGACCGGTTCGGCGATAAAGATGCGGCTGCCGCGATCATTCTGCCCCATCTCGATGGCGATGAGGGCCCCTTGTCCCTGACAGGGATGACCTTCTACCAGATCGCAGCTCACCCCACCACTGAGTTGATAGCGACTGCCGCTACGCAGTTTGCCAATGCGATCCGGCCAGGCGAGGGCACAGAGCAGCCCCAGCCACTGGCCCTGTGCATTGGCAGGGCGGGCGCCAAGCCGTTCAAACCAGCGGGCAGCGTTCTGGCGCAGGGCGTTTTGACGGCGGTGGAACAGCACAGAGAGGCGCTCCGATCCTCGCAGATCTTCTTCCTGCAACGCCACCAGATAAGCGGCATCGGCGACAATCCCTGTCAGACCCTCTGACTCCAGCTCGCGGGCGCGCAGCAGCATGCGGGCGAGACGAGGGTGGGTACCGAAGGCCGCCATGGCACGACCAGCGGGAGTGAGTTGTTGCTCACCCTCCGGCTTCATGGCGCCAAGAGCCACCAGCAGCCGCTGGGCGCTGGCCACCGCAGCGGCGGGAGGCATATCGAGAAGCGGCAGATCTTCCACCTTTGCCCCCCACTGGGCGGCGTCCAGCAACAGGCTGGTCAACTCCTGAGTGAGAATGTCTGGCGGGCTCTGCTCGGCGAGCCGCTCCTGCACTTCGTTGCTCCAGAGCCGGTAGCAGACACCGGGGCCGAGACGGCCAGCGCGGCCTGCCCGCTGGGTGGCGGAGGATTTGGCTATCTGGCGGGTCTCCAGTCGGGTGACACCGCTTTTCAGATCATAGGAGGCCCGTCGTTCCAGCCCGCTATCGATCACCACCGAAATCCCCTCAATAGTGAGGGAGGTCTCCGCCACATTGGTGGTGAGCACCAGCTTACGGCGGCCGGCAGGCGCTGGTTCGATGGCTGCCTGCTGCGCCGCCATGTCGAGGCGGCCGTAGAGGGGGGCGAGGGTCACGTCGTCCGGCAGTTTGTCTGCCAACCATTGCGCCAGTCGCTCGATCTCACCCTGTCCCGGCAGAAAGACCAGCAGGCTGCCATCTTGCTCGGCCAGCGCTTCGAGTACCACGGCGCCGACCTGCGGCTCCAGCCATTGCTGGCGATTGGCGGGGCGGTAGTGGTAATCGATAGGGAAACCACGCCCCTCGGAGCGAACCACAGGGGCATCCGGCAACAAGGTCTCGAGTGCCATGCCATCCAGGGTTGCGGACATCACCAGCAGCTTGAGGTCATCGCGCAATCCCTGCTGGCTCTCGATGGCGAAGGCCAGCGCGGTATCGGCGTGCAGACTGCGTTCGTGGAACTCATCGAAGATCACCAGCGAGACGCCATTCAGCTCAGGGTCTTGCTGCAACATCCGGGTCAGCACCCCTTCGGTGACGATCTCGAGCCGGGTCGAGGAGCTAGTGCGGCTCTCGCCGCGCACTCGCAGGCCGATGCGCTCGCCCACCTTCTCCCCGAGCTGGCGCGCCAGAAAGCTGGCGATATTGCGCGCAGCCAGGCGCCTTGGTTCCAGCATGATGATGCGGCCGGGTAGCCGGTTCTGACGCACCAGCTCCAGCGGCAGCAGGGTCGATTTGCCCGCGCCGGGTGGCGCCTGCAGGATCACGCTGGTGTGGCTGTCGAGGGCGGCAAAGAGTTCGGGCAATACCGAAACGATGGGGAGCTGGGACAAAGCGATGAGCACCTTCTGTGGCAACCGGTAAAACGGCGCCTATTCTGCCACAGCCACCCGTGTCACCGTGAGTGGATGTGCGCAGATGGTCACTCGGGCGGGAGGGTGGCGAGACATGGCCGGATGGCTGCCATAGAATGGGCCCATCCAATGAGCGTGAAAAAGGCATTATCACCACATGGCCAAACTCTTCTTTGCCCTGCCCGTCAAGGAGCTCGCCCCCGAGCTCATGGCCTGGCGCGATCAGCAGCCCTGGCCCGGTCAGCCGGTGCCGCAAGCCAACCTCCACCTGACCCTGGCCTTTCTGGGTGAGGCTGACGAGTTGACCACCCGCCGCCTGATCGCCGCAGTGGAGCGTCAGCACTGTCCGCCGCTCACCATCAGGCTGGATGAGACCGGCTGGTTCAGCCGGGCCAAGGCAGCCTGGATTGGCCCGAAGGAGTGGCCCAACGAGCTGAACGTGCTGGCGAAGGCGCTGCGCCGCCACGGCGAGAAGCTGCGCCTTGGCAATGGCGAGCAGGGTTATCGCCCCCACGTCACCCTGTCGCGCAAGGCGGGTGAGGCTCCGGCCATCCTGCCGGCCCCAAATTTTCTGCTGCAGGCCGATGAGTTCTGCCTCTATCAATCCATCTCGACCCCGGACGGGGTGCGCTACGAGCCGCTTGCCTGCTGGCCGCTGCGCGCCCGGGTAAAAGAAGACGCGCGGAGGACTAACCCGTGATCTTTGATCCCCCCCTGCAATCGGGCCAGCTGGTGGCCCGCTACAAGCGCTTTCTGACCGATGTGCAACTCGATAACGGCGAGGTCATTACCATCCATTGCGCCAATACCGGTGCCATGACCGGTTGTGCCGATCCGGGCACCCGGGTCTGGTACTCCACCTCCGATAACCCCAAGCGCAAGCTGCCCAACAGCTGGGAGATCGCCGAGAGCCCGGCGGGCCACTTTATCTGCGTCAACACGGCGCGCGCCAACCAGATCGCCCGGGAGTTGATCGAGCAGGAGGCTATCGCTCCGCTGGCGGGTTACAGCCGATTGCGCACCGAGGTGAAGTATGGCGAAGAGAACAGTCGCATCGATCTGTTGCTGGAAGATGACGAGAAGGGCAATTGTTACATCGAGGTAAAATCGGTCACCCTGCTCGACGAACGTGAAGATCCGGGTATGGGCTACTTCCCCGATGCGGTCACCGCCCGTGGTGCCAAGCATTTGCGCGAGTTGATGGCGATGAAAGCGGCGGGCCACAGGGCAGTGCTGCTCTTTATGGTGTTGCACTCCGGAATAAGCCGGATGCGCCCTGCAACCCATATAGATCCGCACTATAGTCTGCTAATTGAGCAGGCAATCGCGGCGGGGGTTGAAATTTTATGCTATCGGCCCCATGTTGGGGTGCAAGGCATGGTGGCTCAAGGGTTTATCCCGTTTGAATCTGGTCACCTGTTACCCGAGGGGAGTGCATAAATATTGGAGTGGGTAACATTATTGGTACGGCTCGTTTGCTTACCCGTTACCCTTCTGCTATAGATGTCGCCCTCAATTTATGGATGGCACGGGTAGCGTGCTGAATTAGGAGACAGGGCATGCCAACAGGCGAAAACAGGAAATCTCTGGGCCCCCTGGCCATTGCGGGTGTCGCGCCTTACCAGGAAAAGCCGGGTGAGGAGTACATGAATGACCAACAAAAGGCGCATTTTCGCAAGATCCTGGGTGCCTGGCGCAACCAACTGATGCAGGAAGTTGATCGTACCGTCGACCATATGAAAGACGAGGCTGCCAACTTCCCGGATCCCGTGGATCGTGCCGCGCAAGAAGAAGAGTTCGCTCTTGAACTGCGTACCCGCGACCGTGAACGCAAGCTGATCAAGAAGATCGAGAAGACCTTGCAGCTGCTTGAAGACGATGATTTCGGTTACTGCGAACACTGCGGTATCGAGATCGGTATCCGTCGTCTGGAAGCCCGTCCGACTGCCGACCTCTGTGTCGATTGCAAGACGCTGGCCGAGATCAAGGAAAAACAGATGGCCGGTTGATCCCGACCCTCTGGTATATGAAAAAGGGAGCTCGCGGGCTCCCTTTTTTATTGAGCTTTTGGACGGGTCGTCCCAGAATGCAGCCTCAATGAATCGCTTACCCGAATAGTCATGCCAGTGAATTCCCCATCCTCACCCCTTGTGCGTCCCTATGTCGGCCGCTTTGCCCCTTCACCGTCAGGCCCGCTCCACTTCGGTTCGCTGATCGCCGCCCTCGGCAGCTTTTTGCAGGCCAGAGCGCAGCAGGGACGTTGGTTGGTACGCATCGAGGATATCGATCCGCCGCGGGAGATGGCGGGGGCTGCGACCCTGATCCTCAAGACCCTTGAGGCATATGGTCTCGAGTGGGATGGGGAGGTGATGTTCCAGAGCGCGCGCCACGGCCGCTATGACGAGATCATCGACCAGCTCTATCGGGCGGGGGATCTCTACTGGTGCCGCTGCACCCGGCGCGAAATAATGGCCGCGGGCGGTCTCTACAGCGGCCACTGCCGCACGCTGGGGCTTGCGGCCGAAGGTTGCGCCGCCCGGCTGCGCCAGCACCATCCGGTCTACCACTTCGACGATCGCTTGCAGGGCCATATCGCGGTACCGGCGGCGCTCGCCGAGGAGGATTTCATTATCCGTCGCCGTGACGGGCTCTACGCCTACAACCTGGCAGTAGTGGTGGATGATATGGACAGCGGCATCACCGAGATAGTGCGCGGCGCCGATCTGCTCGAACCCACGGTGCGCCAGATTGCCCTCTACCAGACCCTGGGGGCGCCGGTGCCCGACTGGGTGCACCTGCCGCTGGCGGTGCTGGCAGATGGCAACAAGCTCTCCAAGCAGAACCATGCGCCGGCACTGGCGCTTGATGAGGTGCGACCGGCCCTGTGGCAGGCGCTGCACTTCCTCGGCCAGTGCCCGCCGCCCGAGCTGATGGCAAGCCGGATCGACGAGATCATCGAATGGGGCATCGCCAACTGGCAGCTAGAGCGGGTGCCAGCCAGCGAGAAAATCCCGCTGGACCTTGAGTAAAAAGAGCCGATTTTCGTGTAACAGTACGTGAGCTATGTGCAGATAGACCGCTATTTTCGCTGACAGACGGTTTCATGCGGGATCAATTGTCAGCACGGTTTTTCATTTGGTCAGGTGTGAGCTATGTGCAGATTGACCGCTATTTTCGCTGGCGGACGGTTTCATGCGGGATCAATTGTCAGCACGGTTTTTCATTTGGTCAGGTGTGAGCTATGCGCAGGTAGACCGCTATTTTTTGGCCCGGTTTGATTCAAATGAGCTGAAGTTGCCACATGGTTTTTCATTTGGGCAGGCGTGAGCTATGATAGGCCGCTATTTTTTGGCCTCCCGTCAATTTAGAAGTCATGAAGAGGTGTACCATTTTTTCCCAGATCGCAAACTTTTGCCGCAAGGTGCTCGGCAAGGAAGACGGCGAGCAGTCGGTGGAATCCCCCATTCCAGCCCGTGTCGCCGGTCAACGTCGTACCTTAAGCCGTGATCAGCACCCTATTTCGCGCAAAGAGATCAGCGAGAATGCACTCAAGGTGCTCTATCGCCTGAACAAAGGGGGCTATGAGGCCTACCTGGTCGGCGGCGGAGTCCGGGATCTGCTGCTCGGGAAGACGCCCAAGGATTTCGACATCGCAACCGATGCGACGCCGGAGCAGATCAAGGCGCTGTTCAGCAACTGCCGCCTGATTGGCCGTCGTTTCCGCCTGGCCCACATTGTCTTTGGTCGTGACGTGATCGAAGTGGCCACCTTCCGGGGTCACCACCATCAGGTCAATACCAGCAAACATGTGTCGGCCCAGTCTGATGAAGGCATGCTGCTGCGCGACAACGTCTACGGCACCATCGAAGAGGATGCCGAGCGCCGCGACTTTACCGTCAACGCCCTCTACTACAGCGCCAAAGATTTCACCCTGCACGATTTCGAAGGGGGTCTGGAAGATCTGGCCGAGCGCAAGCTTGAGCTGATCGGCGATCCCGAGACCCGTTATCGTGAAGATCCGGTGCGGATGCTGCGCGCCGTGCGCTTTGCCGCCAAGCTGGATATGACCATCAGCCCGCGTACTGCCGCTCCCATCAAGGAGCTGGCGCCACTGCTGCAAGACATCCCTGCGGCCCGCCTGTTTGAGGAGACCCTCAAGCTGTTCCTGGCTGGCGACGGTCTGGCGACCTACAAACTGCTGCGCGAGTATGGCCTGTTCCAACAGCTCTTCCCGCAAGTGGCTGCGCTGTTTACCCCGCACGGCAACTCGCCCTACGAGCAGTTTATCGAGCAGGCGCTGATCGATACCGACACCCGCGTTCGTGAAGATAAGCGCGTCACCCCCGCCTTCCTCTACGCCACCCTGCTGTGGGGCTGCGTCGAGGCCCGTGGTCGGGTGCTGGAGAACGAGAGCGGCCTGCCCTGGTATGACGCCTTCATGCTGGCGATCAACGAGGTGCTGGACAATCAGGTGCGGATCATCGCCGTTCCCCGCCGTTTCACCACAGATGTCCGCGATATCTGGGCACTGCAACAGCGGTTGACCCGTCGTCAGGGCAAGCACCCCGAGCGCGCCATGGAGCATCCCAAGTTCCGCGCGGCGTTTGACTTCCTGTTGCTGCGCAACCGGGTCGAGCGCGGTCTCGGCGAGCTGGCCAGCTGGTGGGAGCGCTATGTTGCCTCCAATCCGGATGTGCGCCCGCAACTGCAGCGTGAAGCGACCCGTCGCCCGGCCAGCGGTGAGCGCGGTGAGCCCCGTAGCCACGATGGCGAGAAGCGCAGCAGCAACAGCCGCAACCGTCGTCGCCCCCGTCGCCGCAAACCGAAAGTGGCCGAGTGACAACAGACGTGATGACCGAGGTCTTCATCGCCATTGGTTCCAACCTGTCTGACCCGCTGGGTCAGGCTCGTTGCGCCGTTGCCGCGTTGGCAAGGTTGCCGGAATCTGTGCTGGTGGAGGCCTCGTCGTTTTACAGCAGCCGCCCCATGGGGCCTGCTGACCAGCCGGACTACGTCAATGCCGTGGCCCGGCTCAATACCCGGCTCGCGCCCCTTGCGCTGCTGGATCAATTACAAAAAATCGAGCTGGAACAGGGACGTGTGCGCAAAGATGAGCGGTGGGGGCCGAGAACTCTGGATCTCGATCTGCTGCTCTATGGGGATCAGGTGATCAACCATGAGCGCCTGATCGTACCCCACTACGGTATGAAGGAGCGGGAGTTCGTGCTGCTGCCCCTTGCCGAAATTGCGCCTGCTCTGGTGCTGCCCTGCGGCACCCCGCTCGCCCGACTGGTTGCCCGCTGCCCGCACAATGATTTGGCCATCATTGCCCCGCGTGCAGACGTACAGGAGCCTCTATGAGCAAGATCACCACCGCCAGCCTGCTGAAGATGAAGCAGGACGGTCAAAAGTTCACCGCCATCACCGCCTATGATGCCACCTTTGCCAAGCTGTTCGACGACGAGGGGGCCCACGTGCTGCTCATTGGCGATTCGCTGGGCATGGTGCTGCAAGGGGGTCAGGATACCCTGGCGGTCAACATGGATGAGATGGTCTATCACACCCGCTGTGTGGCGCGCGGTGCCAGCAAGGCACTGGTGGTCGCCGACATGCCGTTCATGAGCTATGCCACTCCCGAGCAGACTTACCAGAACGCTGCCCGCCTGATGGCGGCCGGTGCCCGCATGGTGAAGATGGAAGGGGGCGACTGGCTCTGTGACTCCATCCGCCACCTTACCCGCAACGGGGTGCCGGTGTGCGGTCACCTCGGCCTCACTCCGCAATCCGTTCATGTCTTTGGTGGCTTCAAGGTGCAGGGGCGCGATGAGTTTCAGGCGCAGGAGATCTACCGTCAGGCCCTCGAACTGCAAGCGGCCGGTATCCAGCTGCTGGTGCTCGAGTGTGTGCCCACTGCGCTGGCCGAGCGCATCACCAAGGCGCTTCGCATCCCGGTGATCGGCATTGGTGCCGGCCCCGCGACCGATGGTCAGATTTTGGTGATGCACGATGCTTTTGGCGTCACCTCCGGCTATGTGCCCAAGTTCACCAAGAACTTCCTGGCCGAGACCGGCGATGTGCGTGCCGCCATCCGCCTCTATGTGCAGCAGGTGAGCGAGGGGAGCTTCCCCGGCCCGGAGCACTGCTTCAACTGATCCTGGCTGTTGCATGATGGGGGCTGCGGCCCCCGTCTCTGCTTGTCAGCCTCGCACAGTTAATCCGTATAGCTAATCCGTATCTTATTGATTCATCTAAAGGTGAACTGCTGATAGCCATGTTCGTGCCCCATTCCGCCCGAGTGCTACCGGTAGATGCAACCCGTCTCTCTTTTTGATTTATCGGAAGGTGAACTGCTGATGTTGGTCGTAAATAATCCCGTCGTTCTGCGTGAGCAGATAAGCCAATGGCGCCGTGAAGGGCGTGCCATCGCATTTGTGCCCACCATGGGTAACCTGCATCAGGGCCACCTGACGCTGGTGAAAGAGGCGCACAGCCACGCCGAGAAAGTGGTGGTCAGCATCTTCGTCAACCCGATGCAGTTCGACAAGGCCGAGGATCTTGCCAACTACCCGCGCACTCTGGAGCAGGATTGCGCTGCGCTGGAAGCGGCCGGGGTCGATATGGTGTTCACCCCGACCCCGGAGATCATGTATCCGCAGGGGCTGGCGAGCCAGACCTTCGTCGAGGTGCCGGGTCTCTCCAATCTGCTGGAGGGGGCGCTGCGTCCGGGTCACTTCCGTGGGGTCAGCACCGTCGTTACCAAGCTGTTCAATCTGGTACAGCCGGATGTGGCCTGCTTTGGCCAGAAGGATTACCAGCAGTTGGCGCTTATTCGCAAGATGGTGGCCGACATGGCGATGCCCATCGAGATCGTCGGCGTGCCGACCGTACGGGCCGAAGACGGGCTGGCGCTCTCTTCGCGCAACGGCTATCTGACGGCCGCCGAGCGTGCCATTGCCCCCGAGCTGGCGCGCACCATGAACTGGATCGCCGAGCAGATTGAAGCGGGTGATCACCACCTGCCGTCGCTGGTGGCGCAGGCCAGCCAGCGTCTCGACAACGCCGGTTTTCGTACCGATGCCATCGACATCGTCGATGCCGCCACCCTCGAATCCGCCACAGACGAGAGCGCGCAGCTGGTGATCCTGATGGCTGCTTATCTCGGCAAGGCCCGTCTTATCGACAACCGGGTGGTCACGCTACAGCAAGCCTGAGCGAGTCGCCCACAGGAGGATCTCATGTCCAAGAAGGTTTATTGCATCGCCCAATTCCTGCCGAAAGCCGGTCAGGAGCAGGCCCTGTTTCAGGTGTTGCAGGCACTGGAGCCCAACACTCTGCGTGAGGATGGCTGCCTGCAATATCGGGTAACCCGCCACATCGCCAGCCCGTTTGCCGAGGGGGAGAGCTTCCCCATCGTGTTCAACGAGATTTGGCAAGACATGGCCTCTTTCGAGGCGCACTGCCAGCGCGCCGAGATCAAGGCTTTCTTCGAGCGTTACTGTCTGGCCGACGATGGCCTGGCTGCCAAGTGGAACGTCTGCGTCTATAGCGACGAACCCGAACAGTACGACGCCCCCGTAAAGAAGTAATTCCCCCGATTGTCAGCGGACGCCTTCCCGGGCGTCCGCTGCTTTTTCACGCCTGCACTCTCCTGCATCCCGGCGTTTTGTTCTGCGGCCCTGCCCGCATCCCCCTTTGTTTCAATCCACTCTCGGCCTGATGGCCGCTACAGGTATTCATGATGTTTGTCCTGATTACATCGCTTGTTTTCTGTCTGCTCTGTTTTGCCCTGACCCGGATTCCCTCTACTGTGCCGCTCTCGCGCAAGGTACTTGCGGGTCTGCTGCTTGGCGCCCTGTTCGGGCTGGCGCTGCAACTGGGCTGGGGCGCCGATGATGCCGGCGTTCAGCAGACCCTGGAGTGGGTCAATATCATCGGCGGCGGCTATGTCAGCCTGCTCAAGGTGGTGATGATGCCGCTGGTGTTCACCTCCATCCTCTCCGCCATCAACAAGCTGGAGCAGGCCCAGTCTCTCGGCAAGATCAGCGCCGTACTGATCGGCTCCATGCTGACCCTGGTGATGATCGCCGGTGTGGTGGGGATGATGGTGACCCATCTGAGTGGTCTCACTGCCGAGGGGCTGTTGAGCCACGGCAGCGACACGGCAGCGCTGCAACAGAGCATGAGCACCATCGACAGTGCCCAGACCCTGCCGGCCCTGCTGCTCTCGCTGGTGCCAACCAACTTTGCCGCCGATATGGCGGGTAGCCGCGGTCTCTCGGTGATCGGCGTGGTGATCTTCACCGTGCTGGCGGGGGTTGCCCTGCTGCAGTTGAAGGTGGAGCATCCGCAGGCGGGGGCTCGCGCCGCCGTGGCCATCGATACCCTGCAACTGTGGGTGATGAAGATGGTGCGGGTGGTGATTGCGCTCACCCCCTATGGCGTGATGGCGCTGATCGCCCGGGTGGTGGCCCACTATCCCCTGAGCGAGATCCTCAGCCTGCTCGGCTTTATTCTGGTCTGCTACGTCGCCATTCTGGCGATGTTTGCGGTACACATGGTGATCCTGCTGCTGATCGGTCAGAACCCGCAGCACTATTTGCGGGAAGTGTGGGGCGTGCTCACTTTCGCTTTTGTCTCCCGCAGCAGCGCGGCTTCCATGCCGCTCAGTATCGAGACCCAGCAGCGTCTTGGGGTGCCCGCCAGCATCGCCAACTTTGCCGCCTCGTTCGGTGCCAACCTCGGCCAGAACGGTTGCGCCGGCATCTATCCGGCCATGATGGTGGCGATGATTGCTCCCATGCTCGGTATCAACCCGTTTGATCCCCTGTTCCTGCTGACTCTGCTGCCGGTCATTGCGCTGGGCTCCATCGGGGTGGCCGGCGTCGGCGGTGGCGGCACCTTCGCCGCGCTGATCGTGCTCTCCACCCTCAACTTCCCTATCGCGCTGGTGGGGGTGATGATCGCCATCGAGCCGCTGGTGGACATGGGCCGTACTGCTCTCAACGTCAATGGCTCCATCATGGCGGCGATGATCACCAAGCGCCTGCTGGGCAAACAGCAGCTGGCCGAGACGCAGGTGCTGGAGCAGCAGGCCGCCAGCTAACCCCAGCGTTCCCCAATATGAAAGAAGCCCGCAGTTGCGGGCTTCTTTATGTCGACTGTGTTACCTTGTGAGCAGGTATTACTCGGCAGAGACGGGGTAACCGGCTCCTTTCCAGGCGAAGATGCCGCCCGGCACCCGATAGACCTGTTGATAGCCCTGATTGACCGCCCAGGCGGCTGCGTTGTGGCTGCGGCCGCACTTGACGAAGCCGCAGTAGATCACCGCGGGGCGGGCTTTGTCTTCACCCAGCAGCGCCTGGAACTGCTCCGGTGTACCGCTTCCCTCGACGATCTCGCTCCAGTTGTCGCCAGCTTTGGCCTCTTTCACAAAGACAAAGTTTTTGGCCCCCGGAATGTGCTCTTTCTTGTAGGAGTCCTCATAGGGCATGGTGTCGATGATCACCAGCTCCTCGCCCTTGTCCATCCGGGTCTTCAGCTCGGCCACGGTCAGCAGCTGATAGCCCCCTGCTGCGCCTCCTGTGCCAGCTGCACAGCCGACTGCTCCAGCTTCACCTCCTGCTCGAACTGGTTGTCGCCACAGCCCGCGAGGGCAAAGCTGGCGGCGATCAGCGAGGCTACCAGAGTGCGGGATCGCAATGTCATCATGTCACTACTCCTTTAGTACGGGAAAAACGGGAACGGGAAAAACGGGGCGGGAAGTTCGCAGCAGGGCGCACGCAAGCGTCAGTAGCAGCAGATCCCGCACAATGGCCTCCTGCAGCGAGCTGAGATCAGCCCTGCCCAGACAGCCGCAAGAGATGTCGAGCCCGATGGCAACGCCATAGCCCAACACCGGAATAAACAGGGCGAGCAGCCCGATCACCAGCCACAATCCCCAGCGCCGGTTGGCGATGACCGCGAGCCCGGCACAGAGCTCCAGCGCGATCAGCCCCCAGGCCACCGGCGGGATCAGCTGCGGCCAGATCAGCCCAAAGGCGCCGATCTGCTCGATGAACAGGGCGGGGGAGGCCAGCTTGAACCCGGCGGAAGCGAGGAAGAATCCCCCCAGCGCCAGATTGGCCAGCATGCGCAGATAAACGGCCATGGGATAGATCTTTATCATCCATGACTCCGACTGCCAGCCACAGGCGTTTGCTTCGCGATGTCCGGGCTATCGGCCGGATAGCGGGCCAGCTCCTGATAGTCGCCGTCCGCTTCGCAGCGAAAGACGGCAGCGGTTTCACCGCGCTGGCACCACTGCTGCCACTCGTCTGGCGGGCAGTGGAGGCGAATGGCGAGGCCGCAGCCGGCGCTGAGCAGGCGCGGCACGTCGCAGACCCGAAACGACTGGTCGTGCTGCTCCAGCCGCTTGCGCAGTCTGACCGTGCCGAGGGTAGAGTGGAACAGGTAGAGAAACTCCTGATTCATGATTTGCCTCCCGTGCTGGCGCGCGCGCCGAACAGGGCGGCACCCAGCGCACCGGCAAACTGGGCATCCGGGTGGGTGGCCACTTCGCAGCCCAACCCTTCGGCCAGATAGTGGCGGAAGGTGGCGCAGTGGCTGACGCCGCCGGTAAAGAGCACCGTGGGTCTGGCGCCGAGGCGGCCGATGAAGTTGGCACTGCGCCGGGCCATGGCGCGGACGATGCCGGCCAGAATCGACTCGGCCGGAATGCCCGCCGAGCGCAGGCTGATCGCCTCCGATTCGGCAAACACGGTGCACATGCTGCTGATATCGTGGGGCTCGGCCCCTTGCAGCAGTTCGTCAAGCTGCTCGACCCGGGCCCCCAGAGTGCGGGTGATCACCTCGAGAAAGCGACCGGTACCGGCGGCGCACTTGTCGTTCATCAGAAAGTCGGTGAGGTTGCCCTCGCCATCGAGCTGGATCACCTTGCTATCCTGCCCGCCGATATCGATGACGGTGTGTACCGACGGGCAAAGCAGGCGAGCCCCCAGCCCATGGCAGGAGATCTCGGTAACCCGCCGATCGGCGAACGACGCCAGATCCCGGCCATAGCCGGTCAGGGTCAGGTGGGGGCGCTCTGGCAAATCGGCCGAGAGCTCCTCCCAGCCTTGCTCGATGGCAGCCAGCGGACGAAAGGGGGTCGGCACCAGAAAACGGCGGACGATGCGCCCGCCATCCCGGCTGTCGAACAGGAGCCCCTTGGTCGCGGTGGAGCCCGAGTCAATCCCGATGGAGAGTGACACGGCGTCTCCTTACAGCATCTCGATAAAGGCGGCCAGCCGGGTGGCCAGTTGTCCCTTGTCGGCGCTGGAGTAGTCGGTCTCGACTGCCATGTAGGGGATACCGTGGCGTTCGCGCACATGGCGCTTGATGGCGAGCGACTCCACCGCATAGGTGTGGCAAGCCTGCAGGATCACATCGATCACTCCGTCCGCCTGATACTCCTCCACCATCTGGCTCAGCAGATTCATGCGCTGGTGGTTGGGGGAGATGCAGGAGCAGCCGATGGCCAGATACTTGTCGGTCAGCGCATCGAACGGGTCGCCCTCTTCGCTGACGCACTGCTCGGTTGCCTTGGCGCCGGTGCAGTTCTCGTAACCCACCACCCAGCCGCCGTGCTCCTCGATGAGGCGGACCACCTTGTCGGCCGCGCCGCCGATGGGGCAGCCGGTGATGAGGATGCGCGGGCGGGCATCGAGCCGCTTGCCCTCGGCATACTCTACCTTGATGCGGCGGGTCATCTCCTGCAGCTCGCTGATGAGCTGCTCCTTGTCGAAGCGGAAGGTGGCACCATAGACCACCTTGAGCAGGTCGGTACCGCTGAGTGCCGGCGGATTGAGCTGGCCCAGCCGGTAGAAATCGGCCAGCGCGCGGCGCTCGCGGTTTTTCAGCACGATGGCGTCTCGCAATGCCTGCTCGCTGATGGGGTGGCCAAACTGCTGCTCCAGCAGCTCCTTGAAGCGGACGATTTCGCTGCGCCATAGGGTGCGGGAGGCCTCGTCATCGGCGCGGTTGGGCAACTGCATCACATGCACCGGTTTGAACTCTGTCATGTACTCGTACATCTTCTTCTTGCCGTCGCAGGTGGTTTCCCCCACCACCAGATCGGAGAAGTAGAAGTAGGGGCACTTGTCGGTCTTGCCGAACCCGTAGCTGCTCTTGATGAGCGGGCAGAGGTTGCGGGGCAGATCCTTTTCGGCCTCCTCGATGGTCTCGTCGCTGGTGGAGCAGAGCGATACCACCACGGCGCCGGCGGCTATCGCCACCTCCTGCGGCATAAAGGTACAGTAGGTGCCGACTAGGGGGATCTGTCGCTCCTTGAGTGCCATTACAGCCAGAAAGCCCTGACGACGGGCATCTGAAAAACTATCGAATATGGCTGGCAACTCGGTGATAAGTGACATAGGCGATCCTGCCCTGATGAGAGAAATAAAGAGACGGACGAGCCATCCGTGACGGCACATCCAACCGCGAGAATTATACCTTTGGGGGTAATTCGAAAATTGCGGTGGATCACAAGGTGTCAGGTAAATCCTTAATGACAGGCAGGTTATTGAGAAGGGGGCTAGCAGGTTGAAGGGGCTACAGGGGGAATAAAAAACGGGCACCGCGAGGTGCCCGTTTTGGCAATCAGTGGCGCAGGCCGGTGCCGCGGGAGATAAGCCACCAGGCGATACCGTAGAGGGCCACGATAAAGCCGATGATGATGAGGTAGGCGGTGCCGAGCGGTACGTCGGAGATACCGAGGAAACCGTAACGGAACGCGTTCACCATGTAGATGATGGGGTTCACCTGGGAGACACCCTGCCAGAAGGGGGGCAGCAGGCTGATGGAGTAGAACACTCCGCCCAGATAGGTGAGCGGCGTCAGCACGAAGGTGGGGATGATGCTGATGTCGTCGAAGGTCTTGGCAAACACCGCGTTGATAAGGCCACCCAGCGAGAAGAGGATCGCGGTGAGCAGCACGGTCACGCAGACGCTGAACAGATGGTGGATCTGCAGCGGCACGAAGAACAGCGATACCAGGGTGACGATGAGGCCGACACAGAGGCCGCGGGCCACGCCACCGCCCACGTAACCGGCGATGATGACGTAGTTGGGCACCGGCGCGACCAGCATCTCTTCGATATTGCGCTGGAACTTGGCGCTGAAGAAGGAGGAGGCGACGTTGGAGTAGGAGTTGGTGATCACCGACATCATGATGAGGCCGGGCACGATGAACTCCATGTAGGTGAAGCCGCCCATGTCACCGATGCGTGAACCGATCAGGTTGCCGAAGATGACGAAGTAGAGGCTCATGGTGATGGCCGGTGGCACCAGGGTCTGGATCCAGATCCGGGTAAAGCGGCTCACCTCCTTGGCCAGAATGCTCTTGAAGGCGATGTAATAGATGGCCAGATTCATGCTTTTCTCCCCTCTTCGACCAGATTGACGAACAGCTCTTCCAGCCGGTTGGCTTTGTTTCGCATGCTCACGACCTGCACCTGCTGGTTTGACAGCTGTTCGAACAGGCTGTTGAGTGACTGGCTCTTGTCGAGATCCACTTCCAGGGTGCGTTCATCCTGCATGCGGCCGTTGAACTCTGGCACCTCAGGTACGGCAGAACCTGGCGCAAGGTCGAGCAGGAAGGTCTCGCGACCCAGCTTGCCCAGCAGATTCTTCATGCTGGTGTTCTCGATCAGACGACCCTTGTCGATGATGCCGATGTTGCGGCAGAGCATCTCGGCCTCTTCCAGATAGTGGGTGGTGAGGATGATGGTGACGCCCTGCTCGTTGAGATCCTTGAGGAAGGTCCACATGGAGCGGCGGATCTCGATATCGACCCCGGCGGTCGGTTCATCGAGGATCAGCAGCTTGGGCTCGTGCATCAGGGCGCGGGCGATCATCAGGCGACGCTTCATGCCGCCGGAGAGGGTGCGGGCAGGCATGTCGCGCTTCTCCCACAGATCGAGCTGGCGCAGGTACTTCTCGGCACGGATCTTGGCTTCCGCCTTGGGCACGCCGTAGAAACCGGCCTGATGGGTGACAATCTGGATCACCTTCTCGAACTGGCTGAAGTTGAACTCCTGCGGCACCAGTCCGAGCTGGGCCTTGGCCTGTTCGAGATCGCTGTCGATGTCGTAGCCAAACACCTTCACCTTGCCGGCACTCTTGTTCACCAGCGAGCTGATGACGCCGATGGTGGTGGACTTGCCCGCGCCGTTCGGGCCGAGCAGGGCGAAGAAATCCCCCTGCCTGACGGTAAGATCGATGCCTTTAAGGGCTTCAACGCCCCCCTGATAGGTCTTTTTCAGGCCGCTGATTTCCAGTGCGTTCATTGCAACCTCTGTGATGGTTGAATCCGGCTCGATACAGAAAAGGCGGCCAAGGCCGCCTGCACAGAGTAAAGGGCGCAAGGCCGCTTCACCCGTGATATTCCTGAACCTGGCTTACTCCTGGGGTACCACTTTGCCGATAAACGGCAGGTTGCGGTACTTCTGGGCGTAGTCGATGCCACAGCCGACCACGAATTCGTCCGGAATGGCGAAGCCAATCCAGTCGACCGGCACCTGCACTTCGCGGCGGGAGGGTTTGTCCAGCAGGGTGCAGATGGCCAGGGATTTCGGCTCGCGCAGGGAGAGGATCTCGCGCACCTTGTTGAGGGTGTAACCGGTGTCGATGATGTCTTCCACGATCACCACATCCTTGCCCTTGATGTCATCGTCCAGGTCTTTGAGGATGCGGACGTCACGGGTGCTGTGCATGCCGGAGCCGTAGCTGGAGGCGGTCATGAAGTCCAGGGTGATGGGCAGCTGGCACTGGCGGCAGAGGTCGGCCAGGAAGATGCAGGAACCGCGCAGCAGCGCAATCATCACGACTTCGTCAGAACCCTGATAGCGGGCGGTGATCTCTTCACCCAATTTGGCGATCCGGGCGGCTACTTCAGCCTCGGAGATCATCACCTCGACGGTGTGTTTCATCACTTACTCCCATAAGGCCAAAGGGGATTTGGCCGTTCATGAATATCAAAACCGATGATTCTACCACTCATGTTGAAGGGTGCTAGAGATACGTGGTGCTTTTATCGGCTTATTTTAATTGATAGAGTTAGCAGGCACTCAGGCATGATTAGTTAAAATACTATAAACACCATAATCAATAACTATTAGATGATAAAAACTATGGAACCACGCGCAGAAATAAGACGTCGTACCCGGCTGTCGCCGGAAGCTCGTCGCTCCCAATTGATGGAATGTGCCATCGAGGTGTTCTCCCGTCGCGGCATTGGCCGTGCAGGTCACGCCGAGATAGCCGAACAGGCCAAGGTCTCTGTGGCTACCGTCTTCAACTATTTCAACACCCGCGAGGAGTTGGTAGATGAGGTGCTGGCCGAGATCGAACGCTTTGTGAACCAAATGCTGTCGCAGGCATACGGTGACCAAGGCTCCATTTTCGACAAGATCCAGCGTCATGTACGCCTCTCTGTCGATGCCGCCTACGATCAACCGGATTATGCCGGTATCTGGCTGGAGTGGAGCTCATCGGTTCGGGAAGAGGTATGGCCCCGCTATACCCGGCTGCTCGATCAGTGCCTTGAGCTGATCGCCAGCGAGCTGCAAACCGCCATGGATGCAGGGGAGATCACCAGCGTGCTGTCAGCACAGGATCTGGCCCGCTCTCTGACCGGTTTTGGCTATGTGATGATGCAGATGATCAATCAACCTCAGCGCCCGGCGCGCCAAGAGGTGACTGATTTCCTGTTCAAGTACGTGACGGCGCCAATTCAGGCTCGCTAACACGGCTTAACGAAAAAACGGCGTCACTCATTGAGTGGCGCCGTTTTTTTATGGCCCGATGTGGTGGTCACTTCACTGGTGGCCATAGCCCCAGCGGTGGGTCAGCTCATGCTCGACACCGAGATGATCGAGGATGCGGGCGACCATAAAGTCCACCAGATCCTCGATGCTTTTCGGCTCATGATAGAAACCGGGCGCAGCGGGCATGATGGTCACCCCGAGCCGTGCCAGTTTCAGCATGTTCTCCAGATGGATCGCCGAGAAGGGGGTTTCGCGGGGCACCAGGATCAGCTGGCCGCGCTCCTTGATCACCACATCCGCTGCCCGCTCCAGCAGGTTGTCGGAGGTGCCGTTGGCAATGGCCGAGACGGTGCCCATTGAGCAGGGGCAGACCACCATCTGTTTGGGGGCGGCCGAACCGGAGGCCACCGGCGAGAACCACTCCTCCTTGCCGCAGGCGACAATCTGCCCCTCCTTGGCGCCATATTGGCGACAAAGATAGGCAGAGAGCTCTTTCGGCGAGCCCGGCCAATCCTGCTGCTGCTCGGTTTTAAGCACCACACGAGCTGCCGAGGAGGCGAGCAGATAGACCCGATAGTCCGCCTGCACCAGACACTGGAGCAGGCGCAGGGCGTAGGGGGCGCCGGAGGCACCGGTCAGCGCCAGGGTGATCGTTTTGTTCATAGTTCGCCGTGGTAATCCTTGAGGCGGGCGATCAGCTTGTCATGAATGCCGCCAAAGCCGCCGTTGCTCATGATCAGAATATGGTCGCCATCGCGGCTCTCGGCCACCAGCCGATTGATCAGGGTCTCCAGATCGTTGAATACCTTGGCCGGACGGGTCATATGGGCCGTCACCTCGCCGAGATCCCAGCCGATGTTGGGGGGTTGGAAGAAGAACACCTCGTCGGCGCCATCGAAGCAGCCAGCCAGCTCCTCCTTGTGAACCCCCAGCTTCATGGTGTTGGAGCGTGGCTCCAGCACCGCCAGAATACGTGAGCCGCCTACCTTGGCGCGCAGGCCGCCGAGGGTGGTCTCGATGGCGGTGGGGTGGTGGGCAAAGTCGTCATAGACACTGATGCCAGCTACCTCGCCCTTGAGCTCCATCCGTCGCTTGGGGGATTTGAACTGGCAGAGCGCCGCGATGCCATGCTCCACCATCACGCCAGCATGACGTGCGGCAGCGATGGCCATCAGACCATTGTTGACGTTGTGCTCGCCGATACACTCCCAGTGCACCTCGCCCTGTTTTTCGCCATCCAGCCACACCTCGAAGGCGGAGCCGTCATCGGCCAGCTTGACCGCTTTCCACTTGGCGTCATCCTGACCCACCAGCTCCACTTCGCTCCAGCAGCCCATCTTGCGCACGGCGGTGAGGTTGTCATCGGCTTGCGGGAACAGCACCCGGCCGTTGCTCGGCACGGTGCGCATCAGGTGGTGGAACTGGCGCTGGATCGCGGCGAGATCCGGGAAGATGTCCGCGTGGTCAAACTCCAGATTGTTCATCACCAGGGTGCGCGGATGGTAGTGGACGAACTTGGAGCGCTTGTCGAAGAAGGCGCAGTCATACTCGTCCGCTTCGATGACGAAGAAGGGGGCAGAGCCGAGACGGGCGGAGACCGGGAAGTTGCCCGGCACGCCGCCGATCAGGAAACCGGGCTCCAGCTTGGCGTACTCCAGCACCCAGGCCAGCATGCTGGCGGTGGTGGTCTTGCCATGGGTGCCGGCGACGGCAAGCACCCAGCGATCCTGCAGCACGTGCTCCAGCAACCACTGGGGGCCGGAGATGTAGGGCAGATTGCGGTCCAGCACATATTCAACACAGGGGTTGCCGCGGCTCATGGCGTTGCCAATCACCACCAGATCCGGCGCCGGATCGAGTTGGGAGGGGTCATAGCCTTCGGTCAGTTCGATGCCTTGCTGCTCGAGCTGGGTGCTCATGGGGGGATAGACATTGGCGTCCGAGCCGGTCACCCGGTAACCAAGCTGTTTTGCCAACACCGCCAGACCACCCATAAAGGTGCCGCAGATCCCGAGAATGTGAATATGCATACCGCTTCCTTTCGCAGTAAAGGGAAGTGCGCATTCTAGGGGGTGTTGCGGTGGTGGCACAAGCCGCACTCATGATGAGCGGCCCACAGATGCAGCACTGGAGGCAGAAATCTTGGCGCTGTTGGGATATGCGAGATTGGAATGGGCTGGCAGGCTTTATTTGAGACTTGATATTGTGTCGCACTTTCTTACAATTCTTCGGTTTTGTGACGCACTCTACAGTTTTACGATATCGCCCTTTTCCAAAGGAGAGTCCCCATGGGCAAGTTCCTGCTTTGCTATCTGGTCGGTGGTCTGGTGGCCATCAGTTGGGCTGCGCTGCCCGCTCATGGTCCCTGGGATCAGTGGGACCTCACGATTTTTCACACCGTTAACGGCTGGCTCGGCCAGTCGGCTCTGTGGGCCGATCTGGTGGCTATCACCAATAACCGGCTGTTCGATCTGGCGGTGCTGGCCTGTATGGGGCTGATCCTGGCCCGCTGTTTCTTTGCACGGGATCTGGCGGGTCGTCGCCAGCTGGTGGCGATGGGCATAGTGATGCTGCTAAGTGCACTGGTGATCAACCAGCTTGGTCACCGATTGCCGGTGGAGCGACCCAGCCCGACCCTGATGGTGGCCGATGCGCTGCGGGTGACCCAGATCAGCGGTATTCCGACCAAGGACTCTTCCGGTGACAGCTTCCCCGGCGATCACGCTCTGTTCCTGATGATCTTCGCCGGTTTTGCCCTGCGCTATCTGCCGCGCTGGGCGGGAGTCACCGCATTGCTGATGGTGCCGATCTTTTCCGCGCCGCGCATTCTGGCTGGCGCCCACTGGTTTACCGATGTCTACGTCGGCGCGCTGGGGCTGGCGACCCTCTGCCTGCCCTGGTTGCTGCTGACTCCGCTAGCGGATCGGCTGATAGAGCGCATCGCCCCCCGATTGGCCAGATTGCCACTGCTGCGCAGTCAGACCCACTGATTGAGCGTCGCAAAATAAAACGCCCCGACATGAAAATGTCGGGGCGTTTTGTTATCAACCCGCGAGAGATCAGCCTTGATAGCCGTTCGGGTTGTTGCTTTGCCAGCGCCAGGTATCGACCATCATCTGCTCCAGACCGCGCTCTGCCTGCCAACCCAGCTCGGCCCGGGCCAGCGTCGGCTCTGCCCAGCACTCGGCGATGTCGCCCGGGCGACGGGGTTTGATCTGGTAGGGAATGGGTCGGCCGCTTGCCGCTTCAAACGCCTTGACCATCTCCAGTACCGAGTAGCCCTGACCTGTGCCCAGGTTGTAGGTGAAGACGCCGGTGTCGCTCTTGATGCGTGCCAGTGCTTTCAGGTGACCGATGGCGAGATCCACCACATGGATGTAGTCGCGCACGCCGGTGCCATCCGGGGTCGGGTAGTCGTTGCCAAACACCCCCAGCTCCTTGAGCTTGCCGACACCCACCTGGCTGATATAGGGCAACAGGTTGTTGGGGATGCCGTTGGGATCTTCACCAATCAGGCCGCTCTCGTGGGCGCCGACCGGGTTGAAGTAACGCAGCAGTACGATAGCCCAGCGGGGATCGGATTTGGCGAGATCACGGAGGATCTCCTCCACCATCAGCTTGGAGCGGCCATAGGGGTTGGTGGCGCTGGTGGGGAAATCTTCCCGCAGCGGCACCGAGGCGGGATCGCCATAGACGGTAGCCGAGGAGCTGAATACCAGCCGGAAAACCCCGGCCTTGGCCATCTCTTCGCACAGCACCAGAGTGCCACTGATGTTGTTCTGGTAGTAGGTGAGCGGGATCTGGCTCGACTCCCCGACCGCCTTGAGGCCGGCGAAGTGGATGACCGATTCGATCTGGTGGTTGGCGAACAGCTGCTGCAGGCAGGCTCTGTCCAGCACATCCCCTTCGACGAAGGTGACCGGTTTGCCGGTGATCTGCTCGACCCGCTTGAGTGACTCCGGTGAGGAGTTGGAGAGGTTGTCGAGTACCACGACCTGCTGCCCCGCGCCGAGCAGCTCAACCAGGGTATGGGAGCCGATATAGCCGGCGCCCCCTGTGACCAGTATTGTCATTTTTTATCCCGTGTTCTGGTGAAACTGGGGCAGAGTCTACCCGTCCTGCCCGCTCGGGAAAAGGTTGAGATACCAATGAAGCCCTTTGTGTATCTCAATAATCGAGACTGATATCCCCTTTCGCTGTGCAGGAGCAGGCCAGAGCCACGCCGCTCTCCAGATCCTGAGCACTTAGGGTCATCACGCTCTGGCGCTCGATGTCACCTGTGGTGGTGCAACGACAGCTGCCACATACTCCGGCGCGACAAGCGGCCATTATGGTTTCGCCCGCCGCTTCCAGCGCCGCCAGCAGGGTCTGACCCGGCAGGATCTTCACCTTTTTGCCGCTCTTTTTCAGGGTCAGCCAGAAGTGGTCGCTGGTGGTGGTGGCAGGCTCTGCTGGAGGAAGGCCAAAAGACTCCTGATGCAGCTGCTCCGGCGGCAGTCCCAGCTCTGTCAGCATGGTTTTGACCGCCGCCATATAGGGGGCTGGGCCGCAGAGATAGACATGGCGTTCGCGCAGATCCGGGGCCAGCTCGGCCAGCATGGCGGGGGTGAGTCGGCCCACCCAGGGATGAGCCGTTGGCGCCTCTTCCAGTATCAGGGCATGCCGTACACCGGGATGAGCTTCGGCCAATGCAGCCAAGTCATCTGCGAAGATCACATCTGCTGGCGAGCGGGCGCTATGGATAAAGCGGATATCGGCATCCGGCCGTTTGACTAGCTCGTCCCGCAACATGGCCCACATGGGGGTGATGCCGGAACCAGCGCTCAAGAGCAGTGGCCGTTTGCAAGGGAGGTTGGTCAGGTTGAAATCGCCGAACGGGCCATCAGCCCGGATCTTGTCTCCCACTTGCAAGGTCTGGTGCAGATGGTGGGAGACTAGCCCCACATCCTTGATGGTGACCTGCCAGCACGCATCCTGCGGGCTGGAGGAGAGGGTATAGGCGCGGCACTCCGGCTGGCCGTCTATCTCGGTGTGCAGGGTGATGCACTGGCCAGCTAGTACCGGTGGGAGGCTGCCAGAAAGCGGCACCAGCTGCCAGCTCACGACGTCGTGGGTGTTCTGCTGGCGACCAATGCAGGTGAGCGTGAGAGAGGTCATCACAAGGCTCCTTAGGTTTGAAACGGGTTGAAAAACGTCTGGTGAAAAAGCCGGATCCAGAAAAAAGGCGAGCCGGGCGGCTCGCCAAACGCTTACAACATGAAGTGCCGATCAGGCCGCCAGGATCTCGGCCAAGTCAGCCTCGGCCGTGGTGGTCCCTTTCAGGCCAAACTGCTCTTCCAGCACCTTGAGCAGGGCCGGGGTGAGGAAGGCGGGGGCGGTCGGGCCGGTACGAATGTCCTTCACCCCGAGGGAGAGCAGGGTGAGCAGAATGACGATGGCTTTTTGCTCGAACCAGGAGAGCACCAGCGTCAGCGGCAGATCGTTGACCCCGCACTCGAACGCCTCGGAGAGTGCCAGCGCCAGCTGGATGGCGGAGTAGGCATCATTGCACTGACCCACGTCCAGCAGACGGGGAATGCCGCCGATGTCGCCAAAGTCGAGCTTGTTGAACTTGTATTTGCCGCAGCCCAGGGTGAGCAGCAGGCTGTCGCGCGGCGCCGCCTTGGCAAACTCGGTGAAGTAGGCGCGCTCGGCCTTGTCGCCATCACAGCCACCCACCAGGAAGAAGTGGCTGATCTCTCCGGCTTTGACCTTCTCGATCACCGCGGGTGCGGCCTGCATCAGGGCGTTGCGGGCAAAGCCGATGGTGATGAAGTGCTCGAGCTCGGTGTGCTTGAAGCCTTCCAGCGCTTGGGCCTTGGCGATCACGGCGGAGAAATCATCCCCCTCCAGATGAGTGACGCCCGGCCAGCCGACGATGGAGCGGGTGAAGATACGATCCGAGTAGTTGCCCACATTCGGGTCGATGATGCAGTTGGAGGTCATCACCACGGCGCCAGGGAAGTTGGCAAACTCCTTCTGCTGGTTCTGCCAGGCGGAGCCGTAGTTGCCCACCAGATGGGGGTACTGCTTGAAGAAGGGGTATGCCAGCGCGGGCAGCATCTCGCCGTGGGTGTAGACATGAATGCCGGTTCCTTTGGTCTGCTCCAGAATGAGTTTGAGATCCACCATGTCGTGGCCGGAGACCAGAATGCACTTGCCGGGGATGGGGGTGACTCTGACCCGGGTCGGTTCCGGGTGGCCGAAAGCACTGGTTTCACCGAGATCCAGCATCTCCATGATTTTGAAGTTGAGCTGACCGATTTCCATGGCACAGCTGAACAGCCGACCCATTTCGCTCGGATCTGTGCTGAGCCAGCTCATGATGCGGTGGAATTCGGCGGCCACCTCGTCACTCTGCTGATCCAGCACCCGGGCGTGCTCCATATAGGCGGCGGCGCCCTTGAGGCCGTAGAGACAGAGCAGACGCAGCCCCATGATGTCCTCGTTCACCTCGCTCTTGCCCCGATTGGGGGCGGCTGGCGCGGCATGGGCAAGTTGTTCCAGCAGTTCGGCACCGGGTTCGAAGTAAGCGGAGTGTGGCAAGTCGTTGACCTGCACCGCCATGGCGGTCAGACGATTGGCTAACTGCTGGCGATAGGCGAGGGCCTGATTGACGTAGGCCACGATGCGATTCGAGTCGAAGTTGACGTTGGTGAGGGTGGCGAAGAAGGCTTTGGGCACGAAAGCATCGATCTCGCGGTCGATGATGCCCTGCTCGCGGGCGGCCAGCGCCCAGGCGCTGAGCCCCTGCAGGGTGTAGATCAGCACATCCTGCAGATCCGAGGTTTCAGCCGTCTTGCCGCACATACCTTGTGCGTAGGCACAGCCGTTGCCAGCCGGGGTACGAATTGTCTGTTCACATTGCACACAAAACATCATGCCTCTCCTAATTGGACATTTCAGTTGTCTGTTTTGTAGCGATTCTATTCCTCTCGCGAAAAACTTAATAGGCATTCAATTTGCCAATTAAGATTCCCTTGATGCAGATCAAAAACAAAAAAAGCCGCCCAAACAGGGCGGCAAGCGGGTGGATAAAAGGAGAGACAACTCAGGTTTGCAACAGAACATAACAATCAGATGGATTGGGCCGTGGTCTGGTCAGGAGCTTTCGGCCCGGTACTTACTCAACCCAGCATACGTACGCTGTAGTCGGCTTGGTTCACTATCAGGCCAGATAAGCGCGCAGCATCCAGACCAGTTTTTCCTGCTGCTGCACATAGTCGGAGAGGATGGAGGCAGTGCCTTCATCACCGGCTTCGGCGGCCTGACCCAGAATACGGCGCTGGGCGACCAGCAGTTCGCGGAAGCTCTCCAGCAGGGATTCGACACAGGCGCGGCCATCGTGCAGCCCTTTTTGCTCCGGGATGGCAGAGACTTTCAGATAGTCGCTGAAGCTGTGCATTGGCACGCCATCCAGAGTCAGGATCCGCTCGGCCAGTGCATCGACTTTCAACAGCAGGTCGTTGTAAATCTCTTCAAATTTCAGGTGCAGTTCGAAGAACTGGTTGCCACGGATATTCCAGTGGAAGCCGCGCACGTTCATGTAGAGGATCTGGTAGCTGGCCAGCAATTTGTTCAACTCGGCTGCCAGGGCTTGTGATTGAGCAGTATCAAGACCAATCGGGCTTTTCATCATTCACCTCCAGATTTGGAAATCGGTTTGAAATTCTCTTTCGGAACGCAGTCAGAGTAACGCCTTGCAAAATGCAGGGACAATTGCTTGTGCCTAACTGTTTGATAGCTAAAGGCTATCAAACAGTGCGCAGCAACAGGGGCAATGGATGAGTATTAGGGGAAGTATTTTTCGAGCAGCGCCATCAGGATGGCCTGACACTCGCGGTCCGGTTTGCTATCGACCCTGCTGGCGCGAAAGTGGAGCTGAAAGGCGCCCATGACGGCGCGGCTCTGCTCATCCCACTGGCCAGTCTGGGGCAGGCCATAGCCATAGCGGGCCAGTTGCTGTTGCCACATGGCTGCATCCCAATCGGGCAAGGGGCTGGCCAGTAACTCGGCCACCCGACCTTCATCTGGCCAGGCGCCGACTCCGTACGTCAGATAGAGCTGGCGCCAGGGGAAGTGAGGGCCGGGATCCTGCTTGCGCTCGGGAGCGACATCGCTGTGGCCCAGCACCTGGGTCGGTGGAATCTGGTAGCGGGCGGCCAGCTCCCGGCTGAGGGCGCCGACGGCGGCAATCTGCTGCGGGGTATAGGGTTGCCAGCGGCGGGCATCGGGGGCCAGCGGCTCATCTTCTGCTGGATAGCCGAGGTTGACGATCTCGATGCCAAGGGAGCTGGCATTGAGCCCGGCATATTGGTGCCAACGGCTGCGTCCGGCATGCCAGGCGCGCGCGCTGTCCGGCACCAGCTGATAGACCGGTAGCGGGGTCTCGTGGCTGTTGCGGGGGATCAGGTAGTGGGCGCTCACCTTGTGCTCCGGCTTGGTCAGCAGGCGCAAGGAGTTGGCATCATCTTCGTCGGTGTAGTGGAGGATCAGAAAGGCGATCCGCTCGTTCTGGTTGGCGCTCTGATAGCGGGTCGAGAGCTGGTACTCGGACGGGGTACAACCACCCAGCAGCAGAACCAGTGGCAGAAAGAAGAGGGGAAGAAGACAGCGCCAGCGCCATCCCCCTGCCGCAGCTAGGCTGCTGAACGTGGGAGGTGTGAGTCGCTGGCACATGTCGAAGGCCCAGTCTGGTCAGTCGCGCGGCTGGTCAGCCGCGGTATTTGGCCGTGAGGCCGATCAGGAAGTTGCGCAGGATCTGATCCCCGCAATCCTGATAGTGCTTGTGATCCTTGGAGCGGAACAGGGCACTGAGCTCGGACTTGGAGAGGTTGAAGTCGGCGAGCTTGAGGGCGCCGAGCATGTCCTCTTCCTTGAAGTTGAGACCGATGCGCAGCTTGCGCAGGATCATGTTGTTGTTGATCCGGTTCGGGATCACCTGGGCCGGTGCATCTTCCCGCACACCGCGGCGGGCGATGATGAAACCGTCGAGGAACTGGCTCAGGGCCGAGTCGGGACAGGCGACATAGCCTGCCTCTTGCTCTTCACCTTCCGCTGCCTCTTTCATCAACCAGCTGTGCAGCTGGGCGTGAGTGACCGTCAGGTTGCCCTTGGCAAACATCTCGACCATCTGGTCGTTGCTGATGGTGAGGGCGTAGCGCAGACGGCGCAGAATATCGTTGTTGGTCATGCTGACTCCTGTGTAAACGGCGCAACTTTACCATCTGGCGGCCCTCGCGTCAGAAAAAGCGGGGGCCGATACAGTTCAGGTCAAGCTCATCAAGCCTTGCCGAGATAGCGGGGCGCCTCCTGGCGCACCAGTTCCAGCGCATCTTGCAGCTCCAGCAGCTCGGGTTCCAGCTCGCTGACCGGCACGCCGTCACGCAGCTGTTGCTCCAGCTGGGAGAGCAGCCGTTGCAGCCCCGGCACCCCGGAATAGGCACAGCCGCCGTTGAGGCGATGGAGCTGGGCCAGCACCTCGCTATCTTCAATTTCGCCCGCCAACGCGCTATCCAGCACAGGTTCCACCTCCTCGAAACTGGCCAGCAGCATGGTCAGCATCTCTCTGGCGAGATGCTCTTTCCCCGCCGCCTGCCGCACCGCAAGTGCCCAGTCGATCTGTTGGGCACCATTATTCTGGTGACGGCGATGGGCAAAGTCGGTGATGAGCTGGGCCAGCATGCTCTCGTCGATGGGCTTGGCCAGATAGTCGTCCATCCCCTGCCGGATCAGCCGTTCCCGTTCTCCGGGGATGGCGTGGGCGGTCACCGCCACGATCGGGGTGGTGGTGTTGAGGGACTGGTTGCGGATCGCCTGGGTGGCGCTGATGCCATCCATGATCGGCATCTGGATATCCATGAAGATGATGTCGAACGGCTGGCTCTGTGCCTGTTTGACCGCCTCCTTGCCGTTTTTGCACACCACCACCTGACTCACCATCTCCTTGAGCATGGCGGCGATCAACTTGAGGTTGGCGGCGTTGTCATCCACCGCCAGCACCTTGATTGGCTGCAACTGGCGCGGCGCAGGTTGCGCAGGCAGCTTCTGGCGGCTCGATTCCGGCGAGAGCAGGGCGTGCAGCAGCTTGCGGTGGTTGACCGGTTTGGAGAGACAGTGCTGGGCACCATGGGCCAGCATAGCTTCATAGAGCGCCGGCTCGTGGCTGCTGAGCAGCACTATGGTGTTCTGCTGCTGGCCGTTCAGTTTGTCGAGACGGCCGAGCACTTGCTGCGGCGTATGCAGGGTGCTGCTGCCGATGATCACCATCTCCTGCTCGCTCATCTCGGGCCAGGGATCATCGCTGGTCAGTGGGTGCACATCGAGGCGCCACTCCGCCAGCAGGGCGAGCAGAGAGGCTTGCGCGAAGGGATCCGGTTCCAGCAGCCAGAGCCGTTTGCCACGGATCCGATCCAGCGGCAATTGATCGGTCTGGGGCAGGGGGGAGACCTCTACATCCAGACTGAAGGAGAAGATGGAGCCCTTGCCAAGCTCCGATTCAAAGCGGATCTGGCCGCCCATCTGCTGCACCAGCTTCTGGGTAATGACAAGGCCTAAACCCGTGCCGCCATAACGGCGGGAGATGGAGGAGTCGGCCTGATTGAAGGCCTGGAACAGCTGATGTTGCTGCTCCTGGGAGATACCGATGCCGGTATCGCGGATCTGGACGTTGAGCCTCACCTTGTGGTTGCCACTGCCGGTCTGCTCGATATGGACATCCACGTTGCCCTGCTCGGTGAACTTGATGGCGTTGCCGGTGAGGTTGGTCAGCACCTGTTGCAGACGCATGGGGTCGCCGGTGAGGTAGTCCGGCACATCGGCATCCACCCGCAAGGAGAGCTCCAGCTGCTTGTCGTGGGCGCTGGGGCCGAGCAGGTGCATGGTCTCGTTGAGGGTGTCGCGTAGGCTGAACGGGATATGCTCCAGCTGCAGCTTGCCCGCTTCCAGCTTCGAGAAGTCGAGGATGTCGTTGATGATGCCAAGCAGGTTGCGCGCCGACTTCTCGATGGTCTGCATGTAGTCGGTCTGGCTCGGGGTCAGGCTGGTTTTCAGCAACTGGCGGGTAAAACCGATGACCCCGTTGAGCGGGGTACGCAATTCGTGGGACATGTTGGCCAGAAACTCCGACTTGACCCGCGCGGCCTCTTGCGCCCGCTTCTTGGCCATGTCGAGTTCGACGTTCTGGATCTCGATCTGCTCCAGGGTTTCGCGCAGGTCAGAGGTTGCCTGATCGATATTCTGCTGCATCTCTTCGTGATATTCGGAGAGCGCCTTGGCCATGGCGTTGATGCCGTTTTTCAGCATATCCAGCTCGCCGGTGAGCTGGCCGCTGACCCGGGTATCGAGCCGCCCCTCCCGGATCTTGTGCACCGCCTGCACCATGTTGGTGATGGGCTGGGTCACGCTCTTGACCAGCCGGAAACCAAACAGGGTACTGAATGCGACCCCGATGAGCACCATGATCACCGCAAAGAAGGTATCGCGGTACTGCAGCAGCATGGCCCGATCGGTCGCCATCTGCATCGAGATGTAGCCGATCATCGGCGGCTCTACATCGCTGGGCAGCGGGAAGCCATCCAGACTGGTTTCAGCCTGGATCGGGGTGCGCAAAATGATGTCGTCCCCCTGAAACGTCACGCTGGTCAGATCCGGAATGGGCTCGCCATCGGGCAGCCTGAGTCGGGTGAAATCCCGGTGATAGTTCGAGGTAACGAACAGCTGGTTGTCCTGGGTGAAGACAGCGATGGACTTGATGAAGGGGGAGTTCTTGCGATGGGTCAGGCCAATCAGCCGCTTGAGGGATTCTCGGCTGTGCTGGGTCATCCCGTATTCACTGGCGATCGCCAGCGGTTCGATAATGTTGATCCCCTGATCAATGAGATTGTTTTCCAGCTGCTGGTAGCGGTGGAAGGTGAAGTAACCGGCCATCAGGCCACCGATGATCAGGGTTGGCAGGATGGTGAAGGCGAGAACGCGTGCTCTCAGGCCATATTTGGTCATACGAACAGGCCACCAGTGAACAGGGTTGGCGATAGGGTTGATGGCAATACACGGGCTCTGTGGCCGTATTTGGTCATACTATTATTCTTGTGGGACAATACCCGGCAGCAGATTCCACAATCATGACATAGCCACCTATAGGCACCAAGTTTTATGGCCCAGTTTTTCAAGCCCCAAAAGAAGTCCACCCAGCTCCAACGCATTGAATTTACGATAGACACCCTCGATCACCACTGCGTCGGTATCGGTCGCCATCAGGGCAAGGCGATCTTCGTCGAAGGGGCTCTGCCCGGCGAGACCGTCAAGGCACGCATCACCGAAGAGAAAAAGCAGTATGGTCACGCCGCCTTGCAGCAGGTGGTGACCCCGGCGGCCAACCGTATCGCCCCCTTCTGCAGCCACTATCGCGAGTGCGGCGGTTGCAGTGCCCAGCACATGTCGGTTGCCGATCAGCAAGCCGCCAAGGCGGCGGGACTGGTCAGCCTGTTCGAGCGGTTGGGCAACATCAAGGCGCCGGCGCTGGAGCCGGTACTGACCGGTGAAGATCGCGCCTACCGCCGGGTCTGTCGTCTGGCCATCAAATTTGACAAGAATGGTCGCTGCACCCGGGTCGGTTTCCGCCGCCGCAACAGCAACGATCTGGTGGAGATCGACAGTTGCCCTGTGCTGGCCGAACCGCTCTCTGCGCTGATTGCCCCGCTGCGTGAATGCCTCAATCGCCTCAAGAGCCAGCGCGAGCTGGGCCATGCGGAGCTTATCCAGGCCGAGCAGGGGATCATGATGCTGCTGCGCCACATCGGCCGCCCCAATGAGGCGGATCGCGCCCTGCTGGTGGCGTTTGCAAAAGCGCAGGGGATCGACCTCTATCTGCAAGCGGCCGATGATCGCATCGAAGCGCTGCAGCAACAATTTTCCCCATCCTATTCGCTGGATGGCCTGTCTCTTGCATTTGCTCCGGGTGACTTCATTCAGGTCAACGGCCCCATCAACCAGAGCATGGTTGAGCAGGCGCTGACATGGCTCGGGGCGAGCAAGGATGACAAGGTGCTCGATCTCTTCTGCGGTATCGGCAACTTCACCCTGCCGCTGGCCCGTCAGGCTCGCGAAGTGGTGGGTGTGGAAGGTGAACTGGCCATGGTGCAGCGGGCCGAAGAGAACGCCCGTCGCAACGGCATCAGCAATGCCCGTTTCTACAAAGCCGACCTGAGCGATGACATCGTCGGCATGTCCTGGGCGCGGGAAGGGTTTGATCTGGTGCTGCTGGATCCGGCTCGCCCCGGCGCGTTGGAAGTGATGGGACACGTCGTGAAACTTTCACCCAAGCGGGTGGTCTACGTCTCCTGTAACCCGGTCACCCTGGCACGGGACAGTCAGGTGCTGGTGAAAGGGGGTTACCGTCTGGTGCGCCTCGGCATGCTCGACATGTTCCCTCACACCGGTCATCTGGAGTCCATGGCGCTGTTTGAACGGGAGTAAATGACTCATCAGTTCGGCGATGCCGGATAGGTCATCCGGCATGTTCGTTACTCTTTGAGCAGGTGTGTATATGAAGTAATCCTGCTCATCAGTTCGGCGATGCGGATGTGTAATCTGGCGTGTCTGCGGCTGTTTGAGCTGGTGTGGTATATGAAGTAATCCTGCTCATCAGTACGGCGATGCGGATATGTAATCTGGCATGTCTGCGTCTGTTTGAGCTGATGTGATTGGGGTAATCTAGACCCTCGTCGTTCGGCAGGGCCTGTTGGTGCGCTCTATTGTCTTTCTGGACAATATGCCTTGAAAAGTGCGCTGGATATCCCCATTTGAGGCAATCTCATGAGGGGGGAAAGTGACAGCTTTCGGCCCGATAATTTAAAGGATTGATACCATGGTTGCGGTTCGCGATATTCATTTGAAAGACAACTTCACCCTGGAAGAGTGGGTCAGCTCGCTCTCCTTGAGTGACAGTGAAAAGGATCAGCTGCGAACCGTCTACCAGTATTGTCTGACGCTCGGTGACGAGGCGCTGACCAGCAAGTTGCTGGTGCGCGGCATCGAAATGGTGGGCATCCTGCAGATGCTCAGCATGGATATCGGCACCCTCAAAGCCGCCATCATCTACCCCTTCGTCGAAGCCGGTCTCATCAGCCAGGAGCGGATGGACGAGGATTTCGGCTCCAAGATCGCCAAGCTGGTGGAAGGGGTGCTGGAGATGGAGGCCATCCGCTCCCTGCAGACCCTCCATCGCAGCGAAACCTCGCCGGAGCAGGTCGACAACGTGCGTCGCATGTTGCTTGCCATGGTCGAGGATGTGCGCGCCGTGGTGATCAAGCTGGCGGAGCGGATCGCCTGCCTGCGGGAAGCGAAGACGGCAGATGAAGAGACCCGGGTGCTGATGGCCCAGGAGATCACCAACATCTATGCGCCGCTCGCCAACCGTCTGGGCATCGGCCAGCTCAAGTGGGAGCTGGAAGATCTCGCCTTCCGTTACCTGCACCCGGATACCTACAAGCAGATCGCCAAGCAGCTCGACGAGAAGCGGCTCGACCGCGAGCGCTACATCCGCGAGTTTGTGCAATCCCTGCGTAATGGGTTGAAAGAGGCAGGAGTTGATGCCGAGGTTTACGGCCGGCCGAAACATATCTACAGCATCTGGCGCAAGATGCAGAAGAAGCACCTCGAATTCAACGAGTTGTTCGATGTGCGCGCGGTGCGGGTAGTGACCAAGCGGCTGCAGGATTGCTATGCGGCGCTCGGTATCGTGCATACCCAGTTCCACCACATTCCCCGCGAGTTTGACGACTATGTCGCCAACCCCAAACCCAACGGCTATCAGTCAATCCACACCGTAGTGGTGGGGCCTGAGGGCAAGACGGTCGAGATTCAGATCCGTACCGACCAGATGCATCAGGATGCCGAGCTCGGCGTCGCGGCGCACTGGCGCTACAAGGAAGGGGCTCAGGCTGGCGGCAAGGCCAACACCTTCGAAGACAAGATCGAGTGGCTGCGCAAGCTGCTCGCCTGGCAGGAGGATCTCTCCGAGAGCGGCTCCCTGCTGGAAGATCTGCGCAGTCAGGTGTTCGAGGACAGAGTCTACGTCTTCACCCCGAAAGGGGATGTCATCGACCTGCCGGCTGGCGCTACCCCGCTTGATTTTGCCTATCACGTCCACAGCATGATCGGCCACCGCTGCATCGGCGCCAAGATTGACGGCCGCATCGTGCCGTTCACCTACGCGCTGCAGACCGGCGATCAGGTGGAGGTGATCACCCAGAAAGAGCCGAACCCGAGCCGCGACTGGATGAACCCCAACGCCGGCTTCCTGCGCTCCAGCCGAGCGCGGGCCAAGGTGGCGACCTGGTTCAGAAAACTGGATCGGGACAAGAATATCGTGGCCGGTCGCGAGCTGTTCGAGAAGGAGCTGGATCGCCACAACCTCAGCATGTCCAAGATCGACAAGGGCAACATGCTGCGCCGCTTCAATCTGGAGAGCACCGACGATCTGCTGGCTGGTATCGGCAGCGGCGATATCCGCATCAACCAGGTGCTCAACTATCTCGACACCTGCTACAACAAGCCGACGGCGGAAGAGGAAGATCGCCGCCTGCTGGAGAAGCTGGAGCAGAAGGCCAATGCGCCGATGCGCCACAAGCCCAAAGACCACATAGTGGTGGAAGGGGTCGGCAACCTGATGACCCATATCGCCCGCTGCTGCCAGCCTATTCCGGGGGACTCCATTCAGGGCTTTATCACCATGGGGCGTGGCGTTTCGATCCACCGGGAAGATTGCGAGCAGCTCAAGGAGTTGTCACGGCGCAACCCCGAGCGGCTGATCGATGCGGTGTGGGGGGAGAACTACTCCGGCGGCTACGGCCTCACCATTCGGATCATCTCCAACGATCGTTCCGGCCTGCTGCGCGATATCACTACCGTGCTGGCCAACGAGAAGATCAATGTGATGGGGGTGCGCTCGCGCTCCAATGTGCGCGAGCAGACCGCGGAGATCGACATGGAGCTGGAGATTTACAACATCAACGCCTTCAACCGGGCGTTGGCCAAGCTCAGTCAGCTTAACGACGTGATCAGCGCCAAGCGGCTTTGATATCCAACCGACCGGCCCCAGTGGCCGGTCTGTATTTATGACCCTTTTTGAACGAATTGAAAGCGAATATCTCATGTCTCAACGTTACGATCTGCCCCAACTGCTCGATATCATGGCTCGTTTGCGTGACCCGCAAAATGGCTGCCCCTGGGATCTGAAACAGAGCTTCCAGAGCATAGTGCCGCACACCCTGGAAGAGGCCTACGAGGTGGCCGATGCCATCGAGACCGAGGATTGGCAGGGGCTGAAAGGGGAGTTGGGTGACCTGCTGTTTCAGGTGGTGTTTTACGCCCAGCTGGGTAAAGAGCGGGGCTTGTTCGACTTCGCCGATATCGTCGATACGGTGAGTGAAAAGCTCATTCGCCGTCATCCCCACGTTTTTTCCGATGCAGACCTTGCCAACGAGCAGGCGGTAAAAGCGAACTGGGAGGCGGAAAAAGCCAAAGAGCGTGCTGCCCTCGACAAAGAGAGCGTGTTGGACGATATCCCGCAGGCGCTGCCTGCCTTGACTCGCGCCGCCAAAATTCAGAAACGCTGCGCTACCGTCGGATTCGACTGGAAGACGTTGGGGCCTGTGGTGGACAAGATCCACGAAGAGATCGACGAGGTGATGGAAGAGGCATTGATGGCCGATGTGGACGAGGCGCGGGTGAGCGACGAGCTCGGCGACCTGTTGTTTGCCACCGTCAATCTGGTGCGTCATCTGGGCAAGGATCCGGAGCAGGTACTGCGAGGTGCCAACGCCAAGTTCGAACGTCGTTTTCGTCAGGTTGAGCAGATAATCGCCGCAGAAGGCTTGAAAATGACCGATTGCACCCTCGAAAAGCTCGATGCCGCCTGGGATAAGGCGAAGGAAACCGAGCAAAGTTGATTTGGCGCAAGATGGGGGGGCGGTGAGCCTGATAGATTTTTGCTCATTGTTTGGGAGAGGGGTTTTTGGTATACTGTTTCCCCGTCCTGCTTCATCCCCGAAGCACCCCTTAAAATTCCCTAAACTTCTTTCAGGTTCAGCATGACGACCAAATATATTTTTGTTACTGGTGGCGTTGTTTCATCCCTCGGCAAAGGCATTGCCGCAGCTTCTCTGGCAGCCATTCTGGAAGCCCGTGGTCTGGATGTGACCATCATGAAACTGGACCCGTACATCAACGTGGATCCGGGCACCATGAGCCCGACCCAGCATGGTGAAGTGTTCGTAACCGAGGACGGGGCCGAAACCGATCTGGATTTGGGCCACTACGAGCGTTTCATCCGCACCAAGATGACCCGTCGCAACAACTTTACCACCGGCCGTATCTACGCCGACGTACTGCGTAAAGAGCGCCGTGGTGACTATCTGGGCGCCACCATTCAGGTTATCCCGCACATCACCAACGCCATCAAAGAGCGGGTGATTGCCGGTGCCGAAGGCCATCAGGTTGCCATCGTCGAAGTGGGCGGTACCGTAGGTGACATCGAGTCCCTGCCGTTCCTCGAAGCCATTCGTCAGCTGGCTGCCGAAGTGGGCCGCAACAACGCCATGTTCATGCACCTGACGCTGGTTCCTTACCTGGCGGCTGCCGGTGAAGTGAAGACCAAGCCGACCCAGCACTCCGTTAAAGAGCTGCTCTCCATCGGTATCCAGCCGGATGTGCTGATCTGCCGCTCCGACCGTGCCATTCCGGCCAACGAGCGCGCCAAGATCGCCCTGTTCTGCAACGTGCCCGAGCGCGCCGTCATCTCCATGAAAGACGTCGACTCCATCTACAAGATCCCGGCACTGCTCAAGTCCCAGAATCTGGACTCCTACTTCACCGAGCGTTTCGGTCTGGAGTGCAAAGAAGCCGATTTGTCCGAGTGGGAACAGGTTATTTACGAAGAGGCCAACCCGACTGGTGAAGTGACCATCGGTATGGTCGGCAAGTACGTCTCCCTGCCGGACGCCTACAAGTCCGTCAACGAGGCGCTCAAGCACGGTGGTCTCAAGACCCGTCACTCCGTCAACATCAAGTACATCGACTCTCAGGATATCGAGACTCGTGGCGCCGAGCTGCTGGAAGGTCTGGACGCGATCCTGGTGCCGGGTGGCTTCGGTGAGCGCGGTGTGGAAGGCAAGATTCTGGCTGCCCAGTATGCCCGCGAGAACAAGATCCCCTACCTGGGTATCTGCCTCGGCATGCAGGTTGCCATGATCGAATTCGCTCGCAACGTGGCGGGCATGGAAGGGGCTCACTCCTCCGAATTCAAGAAAGATTGCGCGTATCCGGTCGTCGGCCTCATCACCGAGTGGGTGGATGAAGAAGGTAACGTCGAGACCCGTACCGAGAAGTCTGATCTGGGCGGTACCATGCGTCTGGGTTCCCAGCTCTGCCACCTGGTCGAAGATTCCAAGGTGCGTCAGATGTACGGTAGCCCGACCATTTACGAGCGTCACCGCCACCGTTACGAAGTAAACAACAAGCTGCTGCCGCAGATTGAAGCGGCAGGTCTGAAAGTGACCGGTCTCTCCGCCGACAAGAAGTTGGTGGAAATCATCGAGATCCCGGATCACCCCTGGTTCGTGGCTGCGCAGTTCCACCCGGAGTTCACCTCTACTCCTCGTGATGGCCACGCTCTGTTCGCCGGTTTTGTGAAGGCGGCAGGCGAGTATCAGAAGCGTAATTTGAAGTAATTGAAAATAAATGCGGTTGGGGCACTGTGCCACAGCCGCTTTTTTTGGCATATTTTTGTTGTTTTTTTACGAAACCTGAGGAAATACACATGTCCAAGATCGTTAAAGTGATCGGTCGTGAAATCATCGACTCCCGTGGTAACCCGACCGTTGAGGCCGAAGTTCACCTGGAAGGTGGTTTTGTTGGTATGGCAGCCGCTCCGTCTGGCGCGTCCACCGGTTCCCGCGAAGCGCTGGAACTGCGTGACGGCGACAAGAGCCGTTTCCTGGGTAAAGGCGTGCTGAAAGCCATCGAAGCCGTAAACGGCCCGATCGCTCAAGCTCTGCTGGGTAAAGATGCCAAGGACCAGGCCACCGTTGACCAGATCATGATCGACCTCGACGGTACCGAGAACAAATCCAAGTTCGGCGCCAACGCCATCCTGGCTGTTTCCCTGGCTAACGCCAAAGCTGCCGCTGCTGCCAAAGGCATGCCGCTGTACGCCCACATCGCCGAGCTGAACGGCACCCCGGGTGTTTACTCCATGCCGCTGCCGATGATGAACATCATCAACGGTGGTGAGCACGCCGACAACAACGTCGACATCCAGGAGTTCATGATCCAGCCGGTTGGCGCCAAGACCCTGAAAGAAGCCGTTCGCATGGGCGCAGAAGTGTTCCACAACCTGGCCAAAGTGCTGAAGTCCAAGGGCTACAACACTGCAGTTGGTGACGAAGGTGGTTTCGCTCCGAACCTGAAATCCAACGCCGAAGCGCTGGAAGTTATCGCTGAAGCCGTTGCCGCTGCCGGTTACAAACTGGGCACCGACATCACCCTGGCTATGGACTGCGCTGCTTCCGAGTTCTACGACGCAGAGAAGAAAGAGTACAACCTGAAAGGCGAAGGTCGTGTCTTCACCTCCAACGGTTTCTCCGACTTCCTGGCTGACCTGACCACCAAGTTCCCGATCGTCTCCATCGAAGATGGCCTGGACGAATCTGACTGGGAAGGTTTCGCCTACCAGACTGCTGAACTGGGCAAGAAAATCCAGATCGTGGGTGACGACCTGTTCGTAACCAACACCAAGATCCTGAAGCGCGGTATCGACAACGGCATCGCTAACTCCATCCTGATCAAGTTCAACCAGATCGGTTCCCTGACCGAAACTCTGGCTGCCATCAAGATGGCCAAAGACGCTGGCTACACTGCCGTCATCTCCCACCGCTCCGGTGAGACCGAAGACGCGACCATCGCCGACCTGGCTGTTGGTACCGCTGCTGGCCAGATCAAGACCGGTTCCATGAGCCGTTCTGACCGTGTTGCCAAGTACAACCAGCTGATCCGTATCGAAGAAGCTCTGGGTGCCAAAGCTCCTTTCCGCGGTCTGAAAGAAGTTAAAAACCAGGCTTAATTTGCTGGTTTGCCAGCTTCGACTGGAATGAAAAAAACCGGAACCCCTGGGTTCCGGTTTTTTTATGCCTGAGCCTTGCCACAACGCCCTGAGAGGCGAGGGGGTTATGCCTCTTGTCTCGGGGTCAGACAAAGGGGAGCATGCGCTGATGGCGCCCTGCATGCGCCTTGAAACCCAGCTTTTCAAACAGGGCGATAGAGCGGACGTTATCTGCATCGATATCTGCGGTGAGGCAGGTGACCCCCAGTGTGGTGGCGTGGGTGAACAGCAACCCCAGCGCTTCCGACATAAACCCTCTGCGCCAATAGGCCGCATTGAGCAGGCAGCCCACCTCGCAGCTGTGGCCCGCCTCGCTGAAACTGTGCAGGCCGCAAGTGCCGATCACCTTATTGCCCTCCCGTTCGACAATCGCCCACTCCAGCGACTCACCGGTTTGCTCCAGCCGTACCACGCTCATCATCATCTGCGTCACCATGGCGGGGGAGGTAAAGCAGGGATCAGAGGCAAACTCCATGGTCAGCGGATTGCCATAAATCTCGAACAGATCGGCGGCATCCTGCGGGCCAATGGTACGCAGCACAATCCGTCTGCCGGTTAAGTCAGGCTTCATTTATCTCCTTGGGGAGTGTTACGCCAGCAAATATACAGATGAATAAAGAGACCGTATAAAAGTCGGTCTTTAAAGGCAACTGGTGCTATCACGAAATATTGTTATCGCGAACGTTCGATTACGCTTCGCTAATCGAACCTACGGGCTGTATGACCTCTATATTTTAATGCATCTAAAATTTGGTGGGTTATTATTCGACAGGTGAAACATATAAATTCATTATGATTTCTTTTGTGCCTGGAACAGATCTATTTTCACTAGGGAAGTGCCAAATATTGAAATCCTTGTTAGGAAAAGTATCGTAATGTAATTTGTCCCAACCCAACATCTCTGCCATTTTTACAAATGCAGCTTCCTTTGCTTGTGAAAAGGTCAAGCTAGGATTTAGAAACTTCATGTATCCAGAATTAACTGCCCCAGTTAAGATATCAACCACCTGTAGTCCACAATGCATCTTTGAATCATGCATTTCCACACTTTGAATAGTATGGTTAGAACCTATTTGAGACAGCATATTATTAGCAACAATACCTATAACCTCGTCGTGCTTTTTATATTTGTCACATTTTTGGTCAATCAATACAGTTAGTTCAGAACCAACGAGTTTTGCTGTATTCTTAAGTAAGTATGTATACGTTTGGTAAAAAGCTCGTTCACGGTCTATTTGCCAGTTATTATAAATGGCTTTTTCAACGATGATAGAATGAAAACAACATGAACTACGCAAAACCATCGAAAGTATATCAACACAAATATTTGCTTGCCCGGAGCTATTCTTGATTTTTGACCACTTAAGTTCACCGACAATGCCTCGCTTGGTTTTGAGGTTTAGTACATAGTCATTGAACTCGCTAATTTTATCTTTAGGAACACACAACAGACCGATGGAATAACAGCGATCACTACCTGTGGTGCCACTTTCATCTCCAAATACTAAAAAGTCCATCGAACCTCCTTAGATATATAACGCTCAATTAAGGTGCAAAGTACGCTACCACGACACTCAATTTTAACGCTGTAATCACCAAACTAGACCCAAACCCAAAATACCAAGCGTGCTGAATCACTCTTAAATTGTTTGTTGTAGCTCATTTTTCACGGCCTAGATACACTGCTAGTGACATGAGAACAAGGACTAAAGTAGTGAATACCTGTACAAATGCATAAACTTCATTTCCGGTTGGAGGATCAGTTACAAGTATTCCAACATTAGTCAACGAACCAACTGATAAAGTGTCGAAAACTGAACTTAACCAACTACCTGTAAATGGCTTATTTGTTAGATACATCGCTGCAGATAAAAAGTAAATTTCAAAATAGCTGGTTACCGCTAATTGGACTCTTTCATACTTGGTTAGAAATGTATTTCGCTTTTGAATAGATCTTTCCGGTTTACGGATCACATCATGGAAAAATGCTATTGAGATTTCACTACACCTTGAGAAGAAGCGAACATAAGACAACCAAAACAGAATGCTAAAAACATACGTATTATTAATTGCCATTAACATAATTATATAGCAAAAAATTGAGGCGTATATGTTTACCTTGTTCCATATCTTTACGTAAATCGTTTGATAATAATTCGCTAAAAACTTACGGCTGCCATAGCCTGAGAGTGACTTAAATATCGAGGCCGTATAGTAATCTGGTGAATAAATTCTTCCTAAGTTACCAACTATTCCTTTCCATAGTTCATTCAAAGGGATGTTCATGTAATAACTAAGGTGAGCCCAACGTATAATAAACAATACTGTTAGGTAGCTAAAATAAGCGACAAAAAACAACTTTAATTCATAAATATGGGGCACTATCCAAGACCCAATCGCTTCAAAATAACCACTTGCCACTTAAATCTTTCTCCAATTTCTGACTGTGAGCTATAACGTGAAGGTGACCGGCGCCGCGCGGCTTCATCGCGCAGCGTCCAGCGACCAAAGGGGTCGAGGTCGACCGCCGGGTTAGAGCAACTTTGGCAAACCATTGCGGCTACGGTATTCCCGGATTGCTTGGAAGATGAGGGACAGAAGGCGCACAGCCCTATAAGAAACCAATACGTTGAAGAGTCCGAGAATTGGAGTTAATACCTTCCAAATAAAGAACTTCCGGTCAATGTCTATCAAGTTACCCGACTGCTCAGGGGCTGTGGCAAGTAGCACTGGCGCAGAAAAATACATGATCGAACAAAGGGTAAACAGAATAATCGCCACTACTGCACGAAAAAGCGCTATCTGAAAATACATGTGATCTGTGAGGAGCGCCTCAATCACCATGTTTCGCTCGGCTTCCCTTTTGGCACGCCAAGACTGTAGGCTTGAAAAAGTATTGCTTAGCCACTTTTCGATTCGCTCTTTTAGGAAGCCGGCGATGACACTGGCAATGATGGCAATAAAAAATGCTGAAAACCACCAGCTCGGATCTTTAAGGTTGTTGGCGATAGCATCCATAAGTGTGTTGGCTCTAACAGTGATTAGATGGAAGGCGGCACTAATCCGTTAGCAGAGCATTCCATATAACCCCGTAACATTTTCACTGCTGCCAAGTAAGAATCATTATAAAATCAAAACATTACCAGCTTATTTTTTGTACCTAACGTATTTGATTGACTCCCTCTATTTTACGCCGTTGTTAATACTGTATAAAAAACAGCTCTCAGAGCCGTCTTGGAAAGTGTCGCCACAGTATGCCTGCGTGAACAGCCCAGAAATAAGCATAAGGCCGTTGCCATGTTGGGTGGGTCATTGTGGGCAAGGTTCGCTTATCCATTCCATCCGCCATGGCTACCGCCCCTGAATTTCAGCCTCCAGTCTGCTGCGGTTCACCAAGGGGATGGGGTTGGCATGGCTCATGGGAGACTCCGACGAGGCAAGTGTTGCCAAATGGCAATATTAACCATGGCGCTGTGGAGAGAAAGCTCAATATTGAGATTTTCTGTGCAAGATCAATAAATTAATCAAATGTCGCCTACGATTGATGACGCGCCGAGATAGCGTGAACAACCATTCTTGAACTATCTCCATAGAGTATTCATGGTCATATCCGGCTTGAACCAGCATAAAACTCTTTGTTATTGTCCGCCCCCCCCCCGTTGAAATAGCTTATTTATCTATAAATCAACAAGATAGCATTATGCGGTGGCGTAGCGGGGGCATCTGCTATCGGGAAGGAGAGTTATGAAGTCGCAGTTCAAAGTGGCGCTGGCCATGTTGGCCCTGTTCGTCGTCCAAGGCTGCACAGCCCCGGATTCATCCACCAAGCGCCATGCACCCGGCTCGGTGCTGACCGTGCATTACGAAAGTGCCCCCCTGATCCCCGTCACCATCGCAGGTGAGCAGTACCAGTTTTTGCTGGATACCGGGGCCAGTATCACCTTTATCGATCGTCGTCTGGCCAGCCGCTTCAAGGCGCTGACCTTAAGCGAGTTGCCCAGGGCCTATCAGGCTGATTTTGCCAGTGTAAGCAGCGTTTCGAGTCAACTGGGCAGCGAGCAGCTTGGCTTTGTTGAGCCGCAGCCCTTCTCGCTGGGGTCGGTCACCATTGATGACAGCGATCTGTGGGCAACCGTTGATTTCGATCTTTTCTCCCAGTCTCTCGGCAGCCGTATCGATGGCATCCTCGGGATCGACACCATCCGCCGTTTCAACTGGGTGTTTGATCGCGACAGGCATCAACTCACTGCTTCGCTGACGGCACCCTCGGCAGCCACGTTCGAGCGTTGCATCGGCTATGAAGATAGCTACAACCGCTCCCCGGCCGTGTATCTGACCCACGGCGAGAGCAGCGTGCGCATGTATCTGGATACCGGGGCCGATCAGAGCTATGCCGATCATGCCTTTATCGACTTTATGGCCAGTCAGAAGGCGATCTCTGGCGAAGATGCGATGCCACGCAAAGGGGTGGATGCCAGCGGTATGGTGGAGGGGCGTGAACATATCCTCACCGGCCTGCACTTTGATGAGCGCCAGCTCGGTGAGCTGCGCGTGTCGGAAAACAGCAATGAGCAGTATGGTCTGGGGCTGGATTTTGTTAACCGCTTCAATCGCTTTGCGATCATGCCCGGGCGGATGATGCTCTGCTACGACGCCGACAGCCTGGCGCGCAAATTGCCGCCAGTCCTGCGCAATATCGGGGTGCGTTTTGATGGCGAGCATCTGCAGGTCTACTACAGCGACGAACGGGATCTTGCCCCCTATGGTCTGGCCAACGGCGACATTCTGGAGCAGATCAACGGGGTGGCTTATCGCCCCCTCGAGATCGACAAGGTGCGTGAACTGCTCAGCACCAGCAAGCCGGGGTCGCTCAAGTTGCGGGTTGTGCGGGAAGGAAAACCGCTGGATATCGCCATCTAGTCAAGGTGGGGCGGCAAGACGAGCCGCCCCTATGAGCCTCAGCCCTTGGTCGGATTTTCCATGCAGGTGAGGGTTGGCTGGCCGTAACGCTCCAGCGTGGCTTCGTCCCCTTTGGTTAAGAAGGTGAGGTTTTGCCCTTCATAACGGGCGCCGCTGGCGCTGGGGGCTTCATAGGCGAGCACTTGTTGCTGTTTGTCGCCCTCGCTCAGGTTGATCACCGCGGCGGGCAGCTTGGCATCGTTATTGAAGTAGGTAGAGAGCATGACGCTCTTGCCGCACTTGTAGTTGACCGGTGCCGGCACCATCAGCTGGCCGCCGCTGATCTGCAGTTCGGTGATCCGCAGCAGGTAGTTATCCTCCACACACTGGCGCAGATCCTGCCCCTTCCAGCAGTCGTTGCGACCCTTGATCCAGCCGCGCTGCATGGCGCGTTCGGTCTTGAGCTGTTCGGGAGAGAGCGCCGCAATCGCCTTGGGGTAGAGGGCCGCCAGTTCGTTATCAAGGGCGGCCAGTCCGGCATCCTTGCAGATCAGGGTTTCGACCGACCCGGAGGCTTTGGTGCAGTCAAAGGAGGGAGTTGTGGCGCTGGCCAGCAGAGGGGCAAACAGCAGGGTGGCAAACAAGGTCTTGTTCATCGATAGGTTCCAGCAATGAGGAGGGCATATCTGCCTACTACAGCACACTCTACAGGGCAATGCAGCAGGGGAGCCGAGCGCATTTTGCTCTGCAGCATATGCTGGCGACCGGTTTTGCCGCGCTACTCCAGTGGGGAAGGGAACGGTTGCTGGATGCGGCCAACTTGTTTGAAAACTGGTCAGGAGTGGTCGCTATTTTGAGCATTCAGACAGGCCTGCAGCATTGTACTTTCACTCCTGTTCGAGAGGCGTGCTAGATTTGCGGCCTTTTCTTAATAACAAGAAGGTTAGCTATGTTCAGGTTGATGACGGGGGCCTTGCTGGCCATCATGCTGTCCGGTTGTGCGGCCATGTTTAACGGCACAAGTCAGCAGGTTTCCATTCGCAGTCAGGATCCCGATGCGGAGATCTACGTCAACGATATGCTGCTGGGCCACGGCAATGTGATCACCTCGTTCAAGAAGAAAGAGAATTACACCATCACGGTCAAGCGTGCGGATTGCTACTCGGTGACCGTGCCGGTTTCCAAGTCGTTCGATGCCACCACTCTGCTCGGGATCTTTGTCGATTTCGGCGTGGTCTCCATTCTGGTGGTCGATGGGGTCGGCACCGGCGCCTGGCAGAAGTTTGATCAGAATGCCTTTATCGTTGACCCCATCTGCAAGAAAGCCTGATCGTTATTGATGGGGCATCGGGTGATGCATCCAGATACAGATCTTTGCTGATGTGAAAAACCCGACACTCCTGGCCGGAATGTCGGGTTTTTTGTGGCCGCGATAAAGGGGGAGGCGGGTTGCCCGGTTGATCAGGCCAGCGCCAGTTGCTGACTGCGGGCGCGCCACAGCCGCTCGTGGAAGAAGAACACCACGGTGTTGATGGCCGGTTCGATCATCGCCATCACGCCGCCGGTGAGCAGCTCGCCGCTCAGCAGGAAGGCCACACCGAAGGCCACCGAGAAGTGGACCACCGCGAAGCTGCTGGTCTTGGCCTGCAGGCTGTGATTTGGCTTGAGCTTGTGCCAGCCAAGGTCATGAAAGTAGAAGGCGACCGTGTTGACGGCGGGCTCGATCAGGGCGATCAGGCTGGCGGTCAGCAGCTCACCGGTCAGCAGGTAAGCCACGGTAAAGGCGACACCGAAGTGCAGGATGGCAAAGCTGATGGTCTTTTTCATGATGGCGGCTCCCTCTGTTGATGATGAGAGTATCTGCCGAAATGAGATTAAATGAAAACTATTCTCATCTATTGCCGGGATAGAGAGAGCCTATCAACGGGCGAGTGGCCGGTGTGGTTCAGCGGTTGCCAATCGCAGCCAAGGCGATAAAGTACAGGTTCTTCACACTTGCCCATGAACAAGAAGACCTTGGACACCCATCCTTTGGGTTCTGGCTATGCTGCGCCTTGCTCAGAAAGGTGGGTGTCCCAGATTTGTGCCCGTTACTTTGTTACGGCCAATCGGGAACGTTTTTGTAAAGAGAGCTGGTGCCAAGCAGCCGCTTGGTACTGCTCACATCAGCCTCAACATAATTGGCAAAATTATTCATTGAATAGTCAGCAAGCTCTTGTGCACTTATCTGTAAACTCATGTCACTCGGTTCAACGACTTGCAGCCACGCTGTCCTGCCAGCCTCTACAGCGATAACGGCATAAAGATTGACCTGATCAGATCGGCAGACTAGCGCGACGCCATCGATAATCTGCGGTTTATTGCCGGTATTCAGGCAGTGGTCGAAGAAGTCAGCATAGATGCCCACAACACCAGGCAATTTGACCGTTAATTTTTCCTGGATAGCATAGGAGGAGCGGAAAAACTTACCTCTCGGAAAATCAAATGTGTCATCAACCGAAACCATGAGAACGCTGAATTTGTCATGTGCGAACTCAATTCCCGATGCAGGTGTGTTCTGGGAAGGGGTGGATTGGCAACCAGCTATCAAAAATGCACTGGCAACTACAGGTATCAGGTTCTTCATTTTTTCCTCGATTTCAGTACTTCATGCACATTTCAACGCATTTCGGTCATGAGGCTATTTGCTCTACTTTAACCGTACCTTTCATTCTTGATGCCACTTCGGTTGCTTGCTCATGGTCGAATCCTCGGGCCTCATGAATTTCTGATGATGCGCGAGGTTTGCCATCTTTACTCAGACTCGTAATGTAAAGTGGCCCCGTGGGAAGTCCGTGGTCTTCGATTTTAACGATCCAGCTCCCTGGAGGGGCCTTCATGGGAGGTGGAATTTGCTCATGCTCCAAATTGCCATTTTCATTACGATTGATTGCAACAGCAATAGCATATCCTGCGCCTCTACGTTTGGCTGATGCCCACGCTTTTGCAGCAGTTTCATAGATTATCGCAGCTGCTGGATCCCATAGATAATTACTCGGAGATGCGGTTACCAAGTAACCAGCCTCTATCTCGCTGTAAACTGCATAGCCTATTCGTTCTGACATCCTATTTTTCCTTTTCTGTTGATGCCTAACTTTGACTTAAATGGCGGCACGCAGTGCCGTCCAGTTTCAAGTTTTGTTATACAAAACCTCGCACAACTTCAATTACATTGCATTCAACAAAGTTGTAATGGTTATTAGATATTGGTTTGTAGTTATGTAGCGGTTGATTTATTTCTTCAAGGAATTTTTTGTCATTGTTGTCTAATGCATCCCACCAAGAAGGTTTCATGTATATATTTTCAAAGTGGCTGAACACATAGTTAATTATTTCATTTTTTAGTTGATGGTAATTCAAGGATAGTAATGTGCTCATGAATTCAATGCATGTTTTTCGGCTGTTCTTTAACCAAGATAAAATTACAATACTTTGTGTGTCATCATTAATTATAGATACACTCATATTGTCAAGAATGTTTTGGCTATCTAATCTCTGTAATGTTTTGCCTTGAAAATCTGTTGTTGGATAATGTGAACCACTACACTGAAATGGAAGGAGTCCATCGAACTTTATTAAACAATATTCAATTTGGTCATGATTTTTTTGAGATAATGCGTCATCAAACATTTTTTTGTGATGTTCAGAATCCCTAACACCAAGATTCAAACTATTATTATGTTCTTTTAGTAGTGATTGAAAAATCATTTGTTCAAATGAGTCATAGCCTGCATCACCATGTTCTAGTAGTGAGCTACTATCGCTATGGGCTATTTTGTTAAAGTGTTCTCTACTAATGGTTCTGTAAGTTAATAAAAATATTTGTTCAGATGTTGCTGTAAATGGTTGGTCTTCGAAAGCTGTAAATAGGGTTTTATCATGATATGCACAAAATCCTGTGAATGTTGAGGCTTTGTTGATACCAATTAGTTCATGCTTAAGAGAACCATTACTTTCGTGAATTTTCTTTATAGAAACTTTATGCCCATAGACGTGACCATTTTCAGATATTGCTTTTAGTGAAGCACCTTTAGAAACTGTGTGTGCATTTATTATCTTACCATCACAATCATTTCTCATATTATCTGGGCAAGAACAATATCTTTTATTGAATGATTTACGAAATTGCTCATCAATTTCCCACATTTCAGGTCGTTTTTCATTAATTCTATGTAGATGGCACTTTTTGAATTTTTTACCAGATCCACACCAGCACAGCTCATTTCTTCCTAATTTTCTCATAAATTCCTTTTTGTATAACAGTGATTAGATGGAAGGCGGCACTAATCCGTTAGCAGAGCATTCCATATAACTCCGTAACATTTTCACTACCGCCAAGTAAAAACAACCATTAAATCATAATGTTACCCGTTTGCTTCTTATGCTGAGCGTATTCGCTTGACTTCCTCTTTTTGCGCCACCGTTACTACAGTATGAAAAATCAGTGCTCAGCACACTCTTGGCAAGCGCCGCCAAAGCACGCCTGCGTGAGCGGGTCAGAAATCAGCATAAGGCTGTCACCATGTTGACTGGGCAGTCGTGGGCAACGTTCGCTTATCCATTCCATCCGGCATGGCTACCGCCCCTGAATTACAGCCTCCAGTCTGCTGCGTTTAACCAACTGGATGGGGTTGGCATGGCTCATGGGGTGACTCCTACGAGGCTTTGTTGCCAATCGGGTATATTAGCGGCGGGTAGACGGAGGGAAAGGACCAGATGGCCGATTTCTGATCTGGATCGGCTAATTAGTCAATAACGACTGATCTGGTGCGCAGATGGGGCGGGTGCTGCCATTGGTGAGGAAAACAGTTAGTGGGTAAAAGCGCTGGCAGGTAAAAAACAAGAAGCCCCTGAACGGGGCTTCTCTTTGCTGGCCATGCCGTCACTGTGAACGGTTTGGGTGAGCGACTTGCTGGCGCGTTGACCGGGCGCCAGAGCGGGCTGGTGCAGGTTTACTCTTCGACCTTGTTCAGCCACTCCACCTTGTACTGGGCGCCTGCGCCCTGCGCCAGCTTGGCACAGAGCGGTTTCAGGAAGGCTTCAATCTGCTCGTCCAGCATCCAGGGCGGGCTGATGATCAGCATGCCTGAGCCGTTCATGCCCCAGTCGGCAGTCTGACCGGCCACTTCCAGCTCGGCCACCAGGACGTTGCCGAAGTTCTCTCGCTTGATGGCGCGCAGCATGTCGCGGGATTTGTCTGCCTCTTGCCCGAGGATCGGATACCAGAGGGCGTAGATGCCGGTCGCCCAGCGCTTTTGCGCCTTTTTCAGGGTATCGACCACGGCGAAATAATCTTCTTTGAGCTCATAGGGCGGGTCGATCAGCACCAGCCCGCGGCGCGGGGTGGGCGGCAGCAGGGCGATCAGCCCCTCGAAGCCGTCACGGTGGTGTACGGCGACGCGAGGGTCATAACCCATGTTGGCGCGCAGATCTTCGACCTCGTTGTTGTGCAGCTCCATCAGCGCCAGCTTGTCCTGCTCGCGGGTGAGGCGACGGGAGAGCTCCGGCGAGCCGGGGTAGTAGTGCAGCTGGCCATCGCTGTTCATCTCTTCGATGACGCCGAGATAGGGAGCCATGGCAGACCACTGGGCCCGCTCGTCCCACAGGCGGCCGATGCCGTCGGCATACTCCGCCTTCTTCTGGGACCAGTCGCCGCGAAGGTCGTAGAGACCGCCACCGGCATGGGTGTCCAGCACGATGAAGGGTTTCTCCTTCTTCTTGAGGGACTCGATGATCAGGGCCTGAACGGCGTGTTTCAGCACGTCGGCATGGTTGCCGGCGTGAAAGGCGTGGCGGTAGCTCAGCATATTAGATCTCTGAGGGGGCCCTGCTGGGCACCCAGTAACGATAGATAGTTCAACAAATTGCGGCTGTTGCCGCGAAACAGGGAGAGGCTGCGCAGGGTCTGCAACAGGACGCCCTGTTGCAGCCGCTCCAGCTCCAGCTCGTGGGCCAGCATCGACTGATACTGCTGCTCGTCGAGTCGCGTCTTGGCGCTCTGGCGCAGGGCGCGCCACGGGGTCAGCACCGCCTCGGTCTGCACCAGCGCCGGTTGCAGGTCGGTCAGATCGACCACGATGCCGAGTTGATCGAGCCGGTGCAGCAGCAGCGCCAGATTGACGTTGCCCCCCTGTTCCTGCACGGTGAGCCAATCCTGGCTGCGCTCACCATAGACCTTGCCGCTCCAGTGCCAGAAGCCGATCGGCGTCGGCAATTCGTGGACCGCGACCCGCTCGCTGGCCATCAGCTGTTCGTCACGCAAAGAAGGCTTGCTCCATGGTTTCCAGCTCTTCGGAGAGGCTCATCCACTCCAGCTCCACCTCTTCCAGCTCCTCCTTGAGGGGGCCCTGGGATTTGAGCAGTTCGGAGAGTTTGGTTTTAGCACTCTCTTCGTAGATGGCGGGGTCGGCCAGTTGGCTCTCGATGTCGCCAAGCTTGCCTTGCAGCTTCTCCATGCTCGCTTCGAGCTTTTCCAGCTTCTGGCGCAGGGGACGTGTTGCTTGCCGGAACTCCGCCTCGCGCCGCTTCTGATCCTTGCGCGCCACTGCCGAGTTGGCAGAGACGGGGCCATCGGCCGGTTTGGCGTTGGCCTCTTTCTCCTGCTCGCCGAGCCACTTGTGGTAGTCGTCCAGATCGCCGTCGAACGGCTCGACCCGGCCACCGTGCACCAGATAGAAGTCATCTGTGGTGGTACGCAGCAGGTGACGGTCGTGGGAGACCACCACCATGGCCCCTTCGAAGCCTTGCAGCGCCATGGTGAGGGCGTGGCGCATCTCCAGATCCAGGTGGTTGGTCGGTTCATCCAGCAGCAGGAGGTTGGGCTTTTGCCAGGTGATCAGCGCCAGCACCAGCCGCGCTTTTTCGCCACCGGAGAAGGGGGCCACCTTGTCGAGCGCCTTGTCACCGTGAAAACCGAAGCTGCCCAAATAGTTGCGCAGCTCCTGCTCGGTCTTGTCCGGCGCGAGGCGGGCCAGATGATCGAGCGGGGAATCATCGAGACGCAGGGTCTCCAGCTGATGCTGGGCGAAGTAGCCGATGCTCACCCCCGCGCTCACTTCGAGCTTGCCGGAGAGCGGCGGGTTGGAGCCCGACAGCATCTTGATAAAGGTGGATTTACCGGCGCCGTTGCGACCGAGCAGACCGATGCGCGAACCCGGTACCAGATTGAGTTTGATCTTCTCCAGGATCACCTTGTCGCCGTAACCGGCACTGAGGTTCTCCATGGCGATGAGCGGGGTCGGCAGGGCAGACGGCTCGCGAAACTCGAAGCTGAATTCGGAGTCGGCGTGGGCGGGCAGGATCTTCTCCATCCGCTCCATGGCTTTCAGGCGGCTCTGGGCCTGACGGGCCTTGGAGGCCTTGTAGCGGAAGCGGTCCACATATGCCTGCATGTGGGACATCTCCCGCTGCTGCTTCTCGTACATCGACTGCTGCTGGGCCAGCTGTTCGGCGCGCTGCAGTTCGAAGTCGGAGTAGCCGCCGGTGTATTCGTTGAGCTTGCCGTTCTCGATATGGATGATGCGACTGATCACCGAATCGAGGAAATCGCGGTCGTGGGAGATGAGCACCAGCGTGCCCTGATAGCCCTTGAGCCACTTCTCCAGCCAGATCACCGCATCGAGATCCAGGTGGTTGGTCGGTTCATCCAGCAGCAGCAGATCGGAGCGGCAGAGCAGCGCCTGGGCGAGGTTCAGGCGCATGCGCCAGCCACCGGAGAAACTGCGCACCGGCGAGCTCAGCTGCTCGTCGCTGAAACCGAGGCCGTGCAGCAGTTCGGCGGCGCGGGCGCGAATGCTGTAGGCGCCTATGGTATCGAGGCGACCGTGCAGCTCGGCCACCAGCAGCCCATTGTCATCCTGCTCGGCTTGCACCAGCTGAGCTTCCAGCGAGCGGAACTCCTTGTCGCCGTCGATCACGTACTCGAGCGCGGAGCAGTCGAGCGCCGGAGTCTCCTGCGCCACGCCTGCAATCTGCCAGCCAGCGGGCAGGCTGAAGGTGCCGCTGTCGATGGCCAGCTCGCCCCGTACCAGTGCAAAAAAGGTGGACTTGCCACAGCCGTTTTTACCCACCAGACCCACTTTGTGGCCGGGGTGAATGGTGGCGGAGGCGTTGTCCAGCAGCTTGCGGCCGCCGCGGATCAGTTCGATTTGACTGGCAACTATCATGGGTGGGATCTGCTTGCTCAAAATGGAGGAGAAAAACTGGCGCGGATCTTACGTGAAATGACGCTGATTTGCACTGTAGCGAAGGGCTGGCCACTGGCTGGCGCTGCAAAAACATGCCATAACAGAGAAACCAGTTTGGTTACGGGAGGTTAGCATGCATATCAGGGATATTATGACGACCCGGGTCGCCACCGTTTCAATGGATGATCGACTCCGAGTCATCAGGGATATCTTCGAGCAGGCACACTTTCGCCACCTGCTGGTGCTGGAAGAGGAGGAGCTGGTGGGGGTCATCTCGGATCGGGATCTGTTCCGCGCCATCAGCCCCTATCTCGACTCCGAAGCCGAGATGAGCCGCGATACCGAAACCCTCAACAAGCGGGCCCACCAGATCATGAGTCGTCAGCTCGTCACCATCGCTCCCCATCTCACCGTGCGCGACGGCGTCAAGCTGATGCTGGAGAAGGGGGTCTCCTGCCTGCCGGTGCTGGAGAATGGCGCTCTGGTCGGCATCATCAGCTGGAAAGATTTTCTCAAGGCGGCGCTGGAGAGTGACGCGCTGGTTTGAGCCCAACGCTCATCGCCATCAGCTGACATAGAACAAATAGAGAGAGGGGAGCCAAGGCTCCCCTCTCTCTATGTTGGCTTTGCCGAAAATGCCGGTTTGCACGCCGCCAGCATCATCATGGCTCGGGCTGCCCTGCGACAAGACAGGAGGGGCCGCAGCCGGAGAGGTGCGGCTGCAGATGGGTGCGGATCTCCTGCAGGGTGCGCTGGTACTGCTGGGCATGTTGATCGAGAAACGCGGGACTGTGCTTGAGGCGTCGCTCCAGGGTATCGACCAGCAGTGCCACCCTGGGAGCGGCCATACCCGCAGGCCAGCAGTGTTGCAGCAGCTCCAGCAGTTGCCAGGCATCGCCCGGCAAGGCGGGGAACTCCTCCAGCAGCTGCAAGCCCGCTTGCAGGGCTGTCTGATACTGGCTGGCCTGCATCGCCTTGTGGCGTAGCTGGCGCAGTTCGCTCAGCCGTTGTTCTCTCGCCGTCAGGCGCTGGCCCAGCTCGGCCACCAGATGGTGGAACAGCTGGCGGGTGAGCGGGTGGGGCGCCACCCTGACGCGGTATTGGGTCAGCTGGGTCAGGTAGCGCTGGGCGTGGTGGGGCAAACCGCAGAACTGGCTGACCGCAAAGCCGAGCAGCAGGGTGAGGTGGTTGTCGCTCCCCTCATCCGGCTGGTGGTGGGCAATCAGGATCAGCGCCTCGTCGAAGCGGTAATCCAGCCCCAGCATCAACGCCTGCAGCAGCTCATATTCGTGGGGTTGCAGGTGGACGGTGCGCTTGAGGTGCTCCCACTCCTGTTGCAGGGAGCGGGTCCGGTTGCTGGAGGGGGCGTGCCACAGCACCGCCAGACTGGCATTGAGCATGAAGCTGTCGATGGCGAGCCGGACGCGCTGTTCGCCGAAGTGGCGCAGGGTCAGGCTGTTGGCCTGCTCCAGTACCTTCTCCTCATCTTGCAGCACCAGCCCGAGCAACATCGCCAGCTGATGCCAGCGCGGCTGATGGGGGCGGATCAGCTGCAGCTCTCCCATGGTCTCCCACGCCGCCAGCCAGTGATGCTGGTGCAGCTGGCTGGCGAGTTGCAGCTCCAGCCGGGTGGCCATCGAGACGCTGGCTTGATGGCGCTGCAAGTCGGTCCGGGCGCTCTGCAATTTGCCGAGCCCCAGCATGGCGTAGAAGAGCCCGGCCCTTGGCCAGCTCGCCTGATATTCGTTGGCACAGAGGGCATAATGCTGGGCGGCGGTGATTCGTTCGGTCGATTGCAGCAGCAGGTAGCCCTTGAGCCGATCCAGCCAGGGGGTCAGCGAGCGATTCTCCCGTTGAAACAGCAAGTCTTCACAGAGGGCGGTAGCCAATTGCCACTCCCGCAGCAGAATGGGGGCGGCCAGCGTGCGGGTCAGGCTGCTTAACTTCACCAGCTGGTCGAGCACCGCGGTGAGCTGCTGGGTCATGAAGGGGAGGGGCAGATAGAGGGAGAAGTAGAGATCCGAGGGGAGAAACTCCTGCTCGCTCTGATCAGCATCGAGCAGCAGCAATACGCAACCGGGTTGCAGCAGGCCGAGATAGTGCGCTTCGTGCAGCAGCCGCGCTCCGTCAAGATCTTGCTGCTTGTCCTGCTGACAGATGATGGCGTCGAAGGCGTGCTGTTGCAGCAGGGCCAGCAGGCCACTGCGCTCGTGGTTTGGATGGCTGTGGTAGTGGATCCGGTCGGCGGGCACCCCCTGTTCGGTCAGTTCCCGGGTGATGGCGCTACGGAGCAGGGGATCCTCTTCGAGCAGCAGTATCGTCATGCAGGTACTTCCTGTGAGCAAACCATTAGGTTGATTATGGTAGACCCAAGAGGAACATAGGCACAGCACTCGCTGAGTGAAAAGCTGACAGTAGCCAGCAGGGTGCTGGAGGGCGCACTATGGGCTGTTATTTCAATCGGTTATGTAATCGCTCAGGCCCGCGACCAGCTATTGCCGAGGGCGGATCTGTGCCCCGAAGGGGCAGTCGCTCTGGCGGATCAGCCGCGACCCCTTGCCCTGTTCCCCCAGCCAGCTCAATTCCAGTTTGCCGAGGCGGCCCAGATGACGCAGCTCGAACTCGTAGCGCTGACAGAGGTTGTCCTGGGGCAGGTTCGCCATCCCCGCAGGCAGGCGATATTGATAGCGCAGGAGTGGCCCATCCTCCAGCTTGCTGGCCACCGGCACCAGCCCCTCTGGGGTGGGCTGCGGCGCCCCGAGTGCGCGGCGCAAACTGAGCGGCGCATCGATCGCCTTTTGATAGTGCAGGCCGTTCATCGCCGCCAGCTCCTCTTCCAGTCGTTGCAACTCTCCTTCCAGTCCATTGAGCGCGGCCCCCAGCTGCTGGTGGGTCGTTGACGAGGCGCAGCCACCCAGCAACAGGGTGGCAAGCAGCAGGGCGGCTCTGATGGGGGGCACGGCATCTCCTTGGCTATGACGATGAAGCGTGAAGGTCAGGTCGGTTGGCCCTGACTATAGCAGGGGATTGCTGGGGGGCGTCCCCTGCAGCAGTTGGGCCAGACGGGCCAGCCCCTCGCCGACCCGGGCGTCGGTGGCGGGTTGGCTCAGGCTCAGGCGCACCCCCTGCGGAGCGGCAAACTGGCCGGCGGCGAAGTGTTCCCCGCTCGCCACGCCAACGTCAAGGGCATCGGCGGCGGCAGCAAACTGCTGGCTGCGCCAGGGCTCTGGCAGCGGCAGCCAGGCGTGCATGCTGCCCGGCTGCCAGCGGGCGGCAGGCAGCAGGTGGCGCAGCAGTTCGCCACGGCGTTTGAGGATCTCCCGCTGCTGCTCGACCAGCGGCATGATCTGGCGCTGACTGATCATTTTGCAGGCGAGCTCGATCAGCAGCGGGCTCACCATCCAGCTCGACAGCCGCATGGTCTGGGCGAAGGCGCTGCGCAGGGCCGGGGGCGTCAGCACGAAGCCCACCCGCAGGCCGCCGCAGGCGATCTTGGCCAGACTGCCCAGATAGATGACCCGCTCCGGCGCCAGATTGACCAGAGGGATCACAGGTTGCTGGGGCAGCAGACCGTTGACGTCATCCTCGATGATCAGCAGATCGTGGCGACGGGCGATGGCGACGATGGCCTCCCGCCGCGCCAGACTCATGATGGCGGTGGTGGGGTTTTGCAGGGTCGGCGTGAGGTAGAGCAGCTTGGCCCGGCGGGTACGGCAGGCGGCGTCCAGCGCTTCGGGCTGCAGCCCCTCCTCGTCCATCGCCAGTCCCACCACCTGATTCTTCAGCTGGCGAGCGTTGCCCAGCATGCCGGGGTAGCTCAGCCCCTCGCACAGGATGGTCTCCCCCACGCAGCCGGTCGCCAGCAGCGCCAGCATGATGCCGTGCTGGGCGCCGTGGCTGAACAGCAGGCGATCCTCACTGCAGGCCACCCCTTGCTCCGCCAGCCAGTCGACGAACTGCTGGCGCTGATCCGGTCGTCCCGCCTCCTTGTCGTAGCCGAGCAGGGCGTTGAGATCCCCGTCCGCCACTTCCCCCAGCATGGGGCGAATGATGGCCGCCCGATCCAGCTGCACCGGCAGGTTCTGCCACAGCTCGATGCGGTGCCCCTCCTCCTGGCGGATCACCCACTCATTGGCGGGATCCGTGTTCGCTCCCTTGACCCAGGTGCCGTGTCCCACCCGGGCGGCCAGCAGGCCGCGCCGCTCCGCCTCGCTGTAGGCGCGGGTGACGGTGCCGACGGTGACACCCAGACGATCCGCCAGGGATCGGTGGGTAGGCAATCGGGTCTGCGGTGGCAGCTCGCCATTCACGATCCCCTGTTCGATCGCTTTGACCAGCTTGAGGTAGAGGGGGCCATCGAAGGCCGCAAGGTCGGGCGTCCAGATTGTCATGGTGACAATAAATCCATTGATCAAAAATTGTTGTCAATATAGCGTGAATTTCAACCTGATAACAACCAAATAGCACACATTGTATCGATACAATGTGATGAGTAAGGAGTCACAATATGACGATGGAGTGGTATGTCACCCTGTTCGGTTTTGCCGTACTCACCTGCGGTACGCCGGGGCCCAACAACCTGATGCTGACGGCCTCCGGCGCCAACTTCGGGGTGCGCCGCACCCTGCCACATCTGCTCGGGGTGGGGCTGGGGCAGCCGGTGCTGCAACTGGTGCTGGCGCTGGGGCTCTATCCGCTGTTCGAGCGCTGGCCCTTGCTGCGCCTCGGTTTGCAGATCTTCGGCAGCCTCTATCTGCTGTGGCTGGCCTGGCGTATCGCGGTGGCCGGGGCGCCCGGGGATCCGGCCCGGAGGGCCCGTCCGCTAACCATGCTGGAGGGGCTGGGCTTTCAGTTCCTCAATCCCAAGGCGTGGATGATGGGGATCTCCGCCATCAGTCTGTTCAGCCTGCCCGGCGCCAGTTACTGGTCGAGTCAGCTGGCGGTGATGGTCATGTTTGCGCTGGTGGCCCTGCCGGTCTGCTTTGTCTGGGTACTGTTCGGCCATCAGCTGAGCAACTGGATCAGCTCGGATCGGGGCTGGCGGCGGCTCAACGGTTCTCTCGGTCTGCTGACGGCGCTCTGTGTAGTGATGCTCTGGTATTGAGCCATGCTGCGCTGATGGGGGAGGTGGCCTGGAAAGAGGCATTTCTGACTTGTCGCCAAGGGGTTGGCTCTGCATATTAGAAGGCTTTCCCCATAACGGGGGCGTTGCATCGACAAGAGGTTGAGATGGATCTGAACTGGTTACTGCCCCTGGCGGGGTTTGCCCTGGTTACCTGCGGCACGCCGGGGCCCAACAATATGTTGCTCACCAGCGCCGGGGCGGCGCAGGGGTTTCGCCGCACGATTCCCCTGCTGGTGGGGGTGGTCGGGGGGATCAATCTGATGATCCTCGCTACCGCGCTGGGGCTTGGCGTGGTGTTCGAGAAGGTGCCGCTGCTGCACGACGGCCTCAAGCTTATCGGCTCGGCCTATCTGCTCTGGCTGGCGTGGAAGGTGGCGACCGCCAGCGGCCCGGCCGAGGGCAACCGTCCGCTCATTCCCGCTCATCAGGGGGCCATGCTGCAACTGCTCAACCCCAAGGCATGGATGATGGCGCTCTCCGCCATCAGCGGTTTCACTCTGGCGGGGGAGGCTTACTGGCCCTCTGCGCTCTGGGTGTTGGTGATCTTCTTTATTACCGGCCTCTACACCGGGGCGTTCTGGGTGCTTTTTGGTGCCCAGGTGCGGCAAATCATCCGCACTGCTCGGGGCTGGCGGCGTTTCAACCTCGGCATGGGGCTGGCTACGGCCGCCTGTGTCGGGATGATCTGGATTTAGCCCGGGGTTGACCCGGGCCTTTACCGGCTGTCTTGTTGGCCCTGCGGGGCCTTTTTTATCTCGTCCGCGTGACCTTGCCTGCAAGGTGGCGTGGTTCTGCCCTCCCTTGGGATGAAAGGAGTTCATATGAAATGTATCGGTCTGCTGGGTGGCATGAGCTGGGAGTCCACCGTCAGTTACTATCAGGCGCTCAACCGCGGGGTGCGAGCACAGCTCGGCGGTTTGCACTCGGCGCGAGTGCTATTGAGCAGTGTGGATTTTGCCGAGATAGAGCGGCTGCAGCATGTTGGTGACTGGCCCGCCACCGCTCGCCTGTTGGTGGCCGAAGCTCAGGCTATCCAGGCCGGCGGCGCCGATTTCTTGCTGATCGGCACCAACACCATGCACAAGGTCGCCCCCGAGATTGAGGCCGCCATCGATATCCCGCTGCTCCATATCGCCGATGCCACCGCGGCCAAATTGCGGGCTGACGGGATCACCCGAGTCGGCCTGCTCGGCACCCGCTTCACCATGGAGCAGGATTTCTACAAGGGGCGTTTGCAGGCGCGCTTCGGGTTGACTGTGCTGGTACCCGATGAGGCAGGGCGGGAGCGGGTACACAGGATCATCTATGACGAGCTCTGTCTGGGCAAGATCCGCGAATCGTCGCGGGCCGAGTATCTGGCCATCATCGAGGCGCTGGCGGATGCTGGTGCCGAGGCGGTGATCCTCGGTTGCACCGAGATTGCCCTGCTGGTGGGCGATGCCCAGGCGGCGGTGCCGCTCTACGACACCACTGCCATCCATGCCGAGGCCGCCGTGGCACTGGCGCTCTGCTCCGATTAATTAACTGGTCAGATCTCACTATTCATGCTTGTCTCATACCCCTTGCCATAAAAGCGTGTAAAATTGCGCCCTGAATTTTCCCCGGCCAACAAGGGTTGGCTGCGGTTTCCTAGCATGCAAGGCTGACATTGTGACTGAAGTAGATAGATTCGCGGATATTCGCCCCTACCGCGATGAAGAAGTGCCGGCAGCCATCGAACGGCTGATCCAGGATGATGAATTTATCGGCGCCATCGCCAAGTATCGTTTCGGTTCCCTGATGAGCTGGCTGGGTTGGGCCATCCGCCCGATGATCCGCCTGTTCCTGCGCCGTAAATGGTCAAAAGTGACCACGGTGCATCAGGTCCAGATGGGGGTGACCCGCTATATGTCCCGCATGATCGCCACCTCCACCAAGGGGGTGACCTTCTCCGGGCTCGAACATCTGAAGAAGGAGCAGGGCTACCTGTTTGTCTCCAACCACAGAGACATCGCCATGGACCCGGCGTTCGTCAACTGGGGGTTGCACACCCACGGTTTCGATACCGTGCGCATCGCCATCGGTGACAACCTGCTGCGCAAACCCTGCGCCACCGAGCTGATGAAGCTCAACAAGAGCTTTATCGTCAAACGCTCCGCCAAGGGGCCGCGGGAGATGATGAAGGCGCTCGGCGAGCTGTCTGCCTATATAGGTCAGTCGGTCCACGAGGGGCACTCTATCTGGATCGCCCAGAAAGAGGGGCGGGCCAAGGATGGGGATGACAAGACTGATCCGGCCATCCTCAAGATGTTTTATGTCGACGGCAAGAAGCAGAAGATCGACTTTGTCGACTACATGCGTAGCCTCAATATCGTGCCGGTCAGCATCAGCTACGAGCTGGACCCCACCGACAAGGCGAAGGCGCGCGAGCTCTACGAGAAATCGGTCAACGGCAGCTACGAGAAGGGCGAGTTCGAAGATATCGAGAGCATTGTCGCCGGTATCGTCGGCATGAAGGGGCGGGTACATGTCTCTTTCGGCGCCCCCATTACCGAGGGCTTCAGCGATCCGGACGAACTGGCCGCGCTGATCGATAAGGCTATATGGAGCAGTTACCGCCTCTTCCCCAGCAACTATCTGGCAGCAGATGTGGCTGGCAAGGCCAATACCATCGAACAGGCTGCTTTCCTGACTCGTCAGTCAGAAGTGCCACAAGAGCACAAGGCTATCTGGCGTGCCATGTACGCCAAACCGGTGGAAAACGCCGAAAAGGCTTGAATGAAGCCGGTTGTTAAACGGTTTTGCGAAAAAAACGGGAGCTGATGCTCCCGTTTTTGCGTCTGGTCAAAGTCGCTGGCAAAAGGGTGGTGAATAATATGGTTTCAGCTGGTACGATCACCGTGAAAATGGAGTCCATACTCTTGGCAATCACTGGATGAGTGTGTAACAGTGCTCCAATATGCTGAATATGAACGTTAGCTCTAATCCCTCTGCACGGATCGCCGGGGGTATTATCGAAGGACCTGTAACAGGTCCTTTTTCATTGGGCGGAAAAGATGCCGCATAGATATATCTAACAGGAAGATACTCGCACCATGATCACCGGTAGCCTGAACACTTTGCAGCGGACACCGCTGCCTGCCCCGCTGGATCGCATCATGGTCGAGGTGGTCAAAAGTGTTACCCGCTGGCGCGATGCGCCCCTTGGCAAGAGCGAGATCGACGGTCTCAAGCTGTTCTGTCTGGTGAGCGAGGAGATGACCGAGCCCGCCACGGATCGTCGTGGTGAGTTTCACCGCGACTATCTCGATATTCAGCTGCTGCTGGATGGCGAAGAGTGGATAGGTGTCGGGCCCCATGAGTATGCGGATGAAGGTGCTGACCATCCCCATCCCGACCTCTGGTTTGTCGATGACGAGCAGACCAGCTATCTGGCGCTGCAACCTGGCGATTTCGCCATCTTCTGGCCGGGCGAGCTGCACCGCCCGCTCTGTACCTTCAACCAGCCCGCCAAGGTGAAGAAGCTGGTGGTCAAGGTACACAAGGATCTGCTGGCTATCGCCTGAGCATTCCCATTGAGGCGAGCCCTGCGCAGCTGATGCGTTGAGACTCGCAAGCATTGAAACCAGTGATACGCACCACAAGTTGCGATCACTCTTTCAAGAGCAAGAATTGAAACCAGTGATACGCACCACAAGTTGCGATGACTCTTTCAAGAGCAAGAATTGAAAAATTGGACGCACCCTCCTGCGACCATAAGCCCCCGGCAGGGGAATCCCATCCTCTTTTTGGATGACACGACACTGTCGGCGTAAAGCCGAAGCACAGGAAGATGTAGAAAATGAGCAAGTTGGTATTGATCCTTAACTGCGGTAGCTCTTCCCTGAAATTTGCCGTAATGGACGCCGAAACAGGTGAGGACATGCTGTCCGGCCTGGCCGAATGCTTCAATCTGGATGATGCACGTATCAAATGGAAACTCCACGGGGTCAAGGGCGAAGCCATGCTGGGCGCGGGTGCCGCGCACCAGGAGGCCCTCGACCATATCGTGGGTCATATCCTGCCGCAGGATCCGACTCTTGCCGAGCAACTGGTGGCCATCGGTCACCGCATCGTACATGGTGGCGAGCAGTTCTCCCGCTCCGTGCGCATTGATGACGGCGTGATCGCCGGTATCGAAGCCGCCATTCCGTTCGCCCCGCTGCACAACCCGGCCCACCTCATCGGTATTCGCGCCGCGCTGAAAGTGTTCCCGCAGCTGTCCGAGAAGAACGTGGCCGTGTTCGACACCGCCTTCCACCAGACTCTGCCGCAAGAGGCCTACCTCTATGCGCTGCCGCACAAGCTCTACCGCGAACACGGCATCCGTCGTTACGGTGCCCACGGTACTTCTCACCGTTACATCGCGGAAGAAGCCGCGAAAGAGCTGGGTAAGCCGTTGAATGAACTGAACATCATCAACTGCCACCTGGGTAACGGTGCCTCTGTCTGCGCCATCAAGAACGGCGAATCTGTTGACACCTCCATGGGTCTGACTCCGCTGGAAGGTCTGGCGATGGGTACCCGCTCCGGTGATATCGATCCGGCCGTGGTCTTCTTCATGCACGACCAGCTCGGTTACAGCGTGGAGCAGATCAACCACACCCTGACCCGTGAGTCCGGTCTGCTGGGGATGACCGAAGCGAGCAGCGACTGCCGCTACGTCACCACCAACTACGCCACCGACGCCGGTGCCAAGCGTGCGCTGGATGTCTTCACCTACCGTGTGGCCAAGTATGTCGGCGCCTACGCTGCTGCGATGGACGGTCGTCTGGACGCCGTGGTCTTCACCGGCGGTATCGGTGAGAACGCCGCCATGGTGCGCGAGATGGTGCTGAACCGTCTGGCCCTGTTTGGCTTCAAGGTGGACAAAGAGGCGAACAACGCTGCCGTACTGGGTGGCGAAGGTCGTATCACCACCGCCGACAGCCGTTGCGCCATGGTGATCCCGACCAACGAGGAGCTGGTCATCGCTCGCGATGCCCTGAGCCTGGTCTGCTAAGTCAACCTCGCTTTGAAACAACGCCCGGCCTGTGCCGGGCGTTGTCATTTCTGGCGTACGCCGATTTGACATGGGGGAGGGGAGCGGTACCCTGACCACCACTGTTTTTGCAGCCAGCGGGCTGCCCGGTTCGGGAGAGAGCAATGAAAGAGGCGTTTTTTAACTGGTTGTCTGGCCTTGGGGTGGAAGTGACCAACCTGATGGCGCTGGTGATCGCGCTGGGTTTTATCGTCATCACCTCGTTGCTGCTGCACATGGCGCTGCACCGGGTGTTGCTGGTCCGGCTGGTGGGGATCCTCGGCAAGGCCAAGCAGGTGTGGCTGCCGCCCCAGCTGCAACAGCGCCTCTTCAACCGGCTCGCTTTCGTGTTGCAGGGGGCCGTGCTGCTCGGTCAGGCGGAGATATGGTTGCCTCGTCAATCGGATAGCCTCAAGCTTATCGAGATGGTGGCCCAGCTCTGGATTTTGCTGTTCCTGCTGCTGGCCTTCTTCGCCCTGCTCGACTGCCTGTTGTCGGTGAGCCGTTACACCCGCCTTGGTCGGGATTTGCCCCTGCGCGGCATCTTCCAGGGGGCCAAGCTGGTAGGCAGCATTCTGGTGGGCATCCTGATGATCGCCCTGCTGCTCGGCAAGTCGCCGCTGTTCCTGTTCAGCGGTCTGGGTGCCATGACCGCAGTGCTGATGCTGGTATTCAAGGACCCCATCCTCGGGCTGGTGGCGGGGATCCAGCTCTCCGCCAACCGGATGCTGAGCGTCGGTGACTGGCTGCAGATGGACAAGTACGGCGCCGATGGCGAGGTGACCGACATCGGCCTCACCACGGTCAAGGTGTCGAACTGGGACAAGACCATCACCACCATTCCCACCTATGCCCTGATCTCCGACTCTTTCAAGAACTGGCAGGGGATGACCGAGTCGGGTGGCCGCCGTATCAAGCGCAGCGTCAATATCGACATGACCAGCGTGCGTTTTCTGACGGCCGAGGAGCAGTTGCAGCTCAAGCAGGCGCAACTGCTGGCTCCCTATCTCAGTCGCAAGGAGCAGGAGCTGAGTGCCTACAATCAGCAGCTGAGCGATGCCCTGAGCTGCCCTATCAACGGTCGTCACCTCACCAACCTCGGCACCCTGCGCGCCTATCTGGATGCCTATCTGCGTGCTCACCCCGGCATTCGCAAGGACATGACCCTGATGGTGCGCCAGCTGGCGCCCACGTCAGACGGTTTGCCGCTGGAAATTTACTGTTTTACCGCGACCACCGCATGGGCTGATTACGAAGGGATCCAAGCCGATATTTTCGACCATATCTTCGCTATCATTGAGCAATTTCATCTGCGGTTGCATCAATCTCCCACAGGTTATGATATGCGCCTCTGGCAACGGGGATAAACAGGGGGAGAGGGCGAGTCGAGGGCGTTGGATAATCCGCATATTAATCATCGACCCGTCACCACTTGTCAGTTGATATTTGGTCAGCAGAGGAGAAAAATGGCGGCCTTCTCTTCGCGCCCCTGATCTTCTGCTGATCAGCCGTCAGCTCAGAGATGTCAATTCAGTCATTATCATGGGAAAGTTATGAAGCTCCTTCGCAATAGTGTGGCAACACTCTGCTACAGCCTGCTGCTGACCGCTGCGCCGGTTTTCGCTGTTGAATATGCTCTGCCTGCGGCCAACAGCCGTCTGGTGGGGGAAAATCTGGAATATGTGGTTCCGGCCGAAGAGAATGGCCAGCCGCTGGAGGCCATTGCGGCCAAATTCCAGCTGGGGCTGACCAACATGATAGAGGCCAACCCCGATGCGGATCCCCTGTTGGTACAGACCGGCGAGAAGCTGGTGATCCCCCAGCAACTCATCCTGCCGGATGCCCCTCGTGAAGGCATTGTGCTGAACGTGGCCGAGATGCGCCTCTACTACTACCCGAAAGGCAAGAAGGTGGTAGAAGTGTTGCCCATCGGCATCGGCCAGCTCGGCACCGACACCCCGGAAAACTGGGTGACCAGCGTGCAGCGCAAGAAAGCGGGCCCGACCTGGACCCCGACTGCCAAGATGCATGCCGAATATGCCGCCCGTGGCGAGAGCCTGCCAGCGGTATGGCCGGCCGGCCCGGACAACCCCATGGGGCTGTTTGCACTCTATATCGGCAAGATGTACGCCATCCACGGCACCAATGCCAACTTCGGTATCGGTCTGCGGGTGAGTCACGGCTGTGTGCGGCTGCGTAACGACGATATCGAGTACCTGTTCAAGCAGGTGCCGGTCGGTACCCGCGTCCAGTTCGTTAACCAGCCGATCAAGGCCTCTCTCGAGCCCAACGGCGTTCGTTATCTGGAAGTGCACCAGCCGCTGTCGCGTAGCGAAGAGGAGTTCAACTCCAAGCTACCGGCACCGCTGCCGATGACTCCGGCGGTGACCCGCTTCATTGCCCACGCCGACAGCGACTCCCAACTGGTGAAGCAGGCGCTGGAGCAGCGCAACGGTATGCCGATGGCGATCAACCGCTAAGGGCAAATCCCCGTCATGACAAAGGGCGAACAGCAAGCTGTTCGCCCTTTTTGTTTCTGCTGCGTTGACTCAGCGTCGCAGCAGATTTGCCTGCAGCTCGCTGCCGAGCTGATCGAGCAGCTGATAGCGCGCCTTGTAGCTGGCCCGCTTGCGGGAGGGGATCTCCTCCAGTGTCTTGCGGGGCACCTCCAGCGGCAGGCTCATCCAGAGTTCATCCTGCACGCAGCCCTGATGCTCCTGCCACAAACCGTCGAGATCGAACTTGACCCGATCGGCAGTGCGCTTGCTGCTCTGATAGACGTGGCTTTGGGTGCGTATCCCGAGCAGGCTCTTGCACGCCAGCCCCCGGGCCAGCTCGGCGGCCATATAGACCAGCAGGGACATGGGGCGCAGCCCGCCGCACGCCTTGGTGACCTGCTTGATCTCCTCACTCTGCCCCTTGCCGCCCTGCAGCGAACAGATCTCGAGGGTCGGGTTCGGCGCGGGGCGCAGATTGAGGGCCATGTAATAGAGGGCCGCGTCACCCAGCTTGAGGGTCAGGCTCATCTCCCCCTCTTTGCCCATATGGGTTTGGTAATCGAGTTGCAGGGTCAGCGGTGCCATCAGCTTGTCGCTCTGCCACTGGGCCAGCAGCAGGCCGCGGCCGCTGTAGATCGCCAGTTGTTGTGCCTTGGGCAGCTGGCGAGCCAGCTGCTGGTAGTGGCCGCTGATAAGCCCCGCGCGCAGGCGCTTGCGGAGCCCCTTGTGGCGATAGGGGTGGATCGGCTTTTCCAGAATATCGGGGAAGCGGCTGATCGCTTGCGCCAGCAGCGGTTGCTCCTGCTGTTGGCGGTAGAGGGCGCGGGCGCCGGGATTGAGCCAGAGACGCCCCACATACTTGGCCCGTCTGATTAGATGACTCGACTCCTCCACCGGATGCAGACGGCGGGCGAGGGTGCGCAGGTGTGATAAATGAGAAGACATGAGCGTGACCCCTGTTCGCTGGATTGAGGGCGGCGAGTGTAGGAGGGATGGGGCGGGATGTAAAAAATGGATAGTAACAAAATGTGAAAACATAACGCTCAATAGTTGCTGGCACGGCGATATGGACGCCACTGTCACGACAGGAAATCTGGCGCCATCTTCTTGATGTAGAAGATGATTTGATGCAATAAGGTTTTTATTGTGTTTTGTGTTTGTTAAAAATGGTTGAGCTGGCGCAAACGGCTGATTAAGCTAGGCCGGTTTTTTTAGGGATAAACCCGTCATCAGAGCGGGTAACACATGACACAAAACGGAGTTTTGCATGACAGCTAGCACACCCATGTTAATCACCTTCCTGGTGTATATCCTCGGAATGGTGCTGATCGGCTTTATCGCCTATCGTGCCACCCGCAATTTTGATGACTACATTCTGGGCGGCCGCCGGATGGGGAGCTGGGTTACGGCTCTCTCTGCCGGCGCCTCCGACATGAGCGGCTGGTTGCTGATGGGCTTGCCCGGCGCCGTCTTCGTCAGCGGCATCTCCGAGAGCTGGATCGCCATCGGTCTGGTGATCGGTGCCTACCTCAACTGGCGCTGGGTAGCGGGCCGCTTGCGGGTCCATACCGAGAAGAACCGCAATGCCCTGACCCTGCCGGACTACTTTACCTACCGCTTTGAAGATCACAGCAAGGTGCTGCGCATCCTCTCGGCGCTGGTGATCCTGCTGTTCTTCACTATCTATTGTGCTTCCGGCGTGGTGGCCGGTGCCCGTCTGTTCGAGAGCACCTTTGGCATGGATTACAACACCGCCCTCTGGGTCGGTGCCGCTGCCACCATCACCTACACCTTCTTCGGCGGCTTCCTCGCCGTGAGCTGGACCGATACGGTGCAGGCAACCCTGATGATCTTCGCCCTGATCCTGACCCCTGTCTTCGTTATCATCGCCGTCGGCGGGGTGGACAGCGCCATGATCGAGGTGGCCGCCAAGAGCGCTACCAACCTCGACATGTTCAAGAATCTGGATGTGATCGCCATTGTCTCGCTGATGGCCTGGGGCCTTGGTTACTTCGGTCAGCCCCACATTCTGGCCCGTTTCATGGCGGCGGATTCCCACCACTCCATGGCCAATGCCCGCCGTATCAGCATGACCTGGATGGTGTTCTGCCTCGCTGGTGCGGTGGCCATCGGCTTCTTCGGCCTGGCCTACTTTGCCCGCTTCCCGGAAGTGGCGGCTGGGGTAACCGGCAACCCGGAGCGGGTCTTTATCGAGCTTTCCAAGATCCTGTTCAACCCCTGGATCGCCGGTGTGCTGCTCTCCGCCATTCTGGCGGCGGTGATGAGCACTCTAAGCTGCCAGCTGCTGGTCTGCTCCAGCGCCATTACCGAGGATCTCTACAAGCCCTTCCTGCGCAAGAACGCCTCCCAGCGTGAGCTGGTGTGGGTGGGTCGCCTGATGGTGCTGCTGATCGCCGTGATTGCCATCGCCGTCGCCATGAATCCGGAAAACCGGGTGCTGGGGCTGGTGAGCTACGCCTGGGCCGGTTTCGGTGCCGCCTTTGGTCCCGTGGTGCTGCTATCGGTGCTGTGGCCGCGAATGACCCGCAACGGTGCGCTGGCGGGCATGCTGGTCGGTGCCATCACCGTCATCGTCTGGAAGCAGTTCGGCTGGCTGGGGCTGTATGAGATCATCCCGGGCTTCCTGTTCGCACTGCTGGCCATCGTAGTGGGCAGTCTGCTGGGCGAAGCGCCCTCTAAAGCGATGCTGGAGCGTTTCCGTGATGCCGAGGAGGAGTACCACACCCCGGCCGAGAGCGCGGGAGAGCCGGTCGTGGTGAACTGATCCCTATTACCGCTTTCTGATTGAGAGCCCCGCCCCCGGACAAGGAGCGCCCTGGTTGGCCATCCTTGCACCGGTTTGGCGGGGCTTTGTGCTATCTGATTCACTCTTGGGCACTTTTTTATGTTCGGCCGGTGGCTCCCGGGTGCTCGCTTTCTTTTGTCTTGGCACCGAATATGGGACACTAGGCCGCCTGAAGGAGACCTAGTGCATGCGGCTATTCACCCTGATCCTGATCCTCCTGCTGGGGGGACTGCAATATGACCTCTGGCTGGGGAAGAACGGGCTATCCGATTATCAGAACCTGTCGGAGGCCATCTCGCAGCAACAGCGGGACAACCAGACTCTCAAGGATCGTAACGACCTCATTTACCGCGAGATAGATGATCTCACCTCTGGCCTCGAGGCCATCGAGGAGTTGTCGCGCAACGATCTGGGTTACATCAAGCAGGGGGAGACCTTCTACCGGATCATCCCCAAAGAGAAAGACAAAGAGACAGCGCCGGACGATGAGCCCTACGATGACTGATGCCAGCCGGGTATCCGGCCTGACGGCGATCGTCCCTGCCGCCGGTATCGGCAGCCGAATGGGGGCCGATTGCCCCAAGCAGTACCTGCAACTGGCGGGTAAAACCATTCTCGAACATACCCTGGAGCGGCTGCTCTCCCACCCGGCCATCGCCCAGGTGATCGTGGCGCTGGCGCCCCATGACCGCTGGTTCGAGGACCTGCCCGTGGCGGCCGACCCGCGCATTGTGCGGGTAGAGGGAGGCGCCGAGCGCGCCTTTTCCGTCCTCAATGGTCTCCATGTGGCGCAAGGGGAGTGGGTGCTGGTGCACGATGCGGCCCGTCCCTGTCTGACTCACGGCGATCTCGATGCGCTGATTGCCGCGGCCATGAACTGCGACGGTGCCATTCTCGGCAGTCGGGTACGCGATACCATGAAACGCTCCGATGGGGAGGGCAATATCATCGCCACCGTCGAGCGCGAGCAGCTCTGGCATGCCCTGACGCCGCAGATGTTCCCGACCCGAGCCCTGAAGCGGGCGCTGGAAGAGGGGCTACTGCTGGGCGCCACCATCACCGACGAGGCCTCCGCCATGGAGCGGGCAGGATTTGCGGTGCGGATGGTGGAGGGGCGCGCCGACAATATCAAAGTGACCCGGCCGGAAGACTTGTCGCTGGCGGGGCTGTTTTTAAGCCAGCAGGCATAAGCCCCTCAGTCAGAACAGACCGTTCAGAGCAGAGTGTCTCGAACAAACAGGCCCGAACAAGGAGTTAGCATGATCCGGATTGGACATGGTGTGGACGTACACAAAATTGATGGGGTTGGTTTCAGCATGTTGGGAGGTTGCCGCTGATGATGCGCATTGGTCATGGTTTTGATGTTCATAAATTTGGTGGTGTTGGCCCCTGCATGCTGGGTGGCGTGCCGGTTCCCTACGAGCAGGGGCTGGTTGCCCATTCTGACGGCGATGTGGTGCTGCACGCGGTGAGCGATGCCCTGCTGGGCGCCATTGGTGCCGGTGACATCGGTCGCCACTTCCCCGATACCGCTGCCGAGTTCAAGGGGATCGACAGCCGCATCCTGCTGCGGGATGTGTTTGCCAGGGTACATAAGGCGGGTTATGCCATCGGCAACCTGGATGTGACCATCATCGCCCAAGCGCCCAAAATGGCCCCCCATATCGACGCCATGTGCGCCGTGCTGGCCGCCGATCTGCAATGTGATTTGAACCGGGTGAACGTCAAGGCGACCACCACCGAAAAATTGGGTTTTACGGGGCGCAAGGAAGGGATCGCCACCGAAGCCGTCGTCCTGTTGGTGAAACAATAATGCTGGAAAAACTTGCCTATCTGCACGGGGCGCCCACCGCCCGCGGTATCCTCAAGGCCGAGGCCGCCGATTTTGTGGTGAATGAGGATCTCGGCTTCGAGCCTTGTGGCGAGGGTGAACACATCTTCGTCCGGGTGCGCAAAACTGGCGAGAACACCGCCTGGGTGGCGGGTCTGCTGGCCGATGCGGCCGGGGTCAACCGCAATGCGGTGACCTGGGCTGGCCTGAAGGATCGCCACGCGGTAACCGAGCAGTGGTTCGGCATTCATCTGCCAGGCAAGGCCGAGCCGGACTTGTCGGTTATCGAGAGCGACAGCATCCAGATCCTGCAAGCCAGGCGTCACAACCGCAAATTGCGGGTAGGCTACCTCAAGGGCAACCATTTCACCCTGCGTCTCACCGGTCTGGAACAGGCCGACGGGCTGGAAGCGCGCCTGCAGGCCATCGCCACTCAGGGCGTGCCCAATTATTATGGTGAGCAGCGTTTTGGTCGCGATGGCAACAACCTGGAAGCGGCCAAGGCAATGTTTGCCGGCAAGCGGATCAAGGATCGCAACAAGCGTTCCCTCTACCTCTCTGCCGCCCGCAGCATGCTGTTCAACGCCATTGTCAGCGCCCGTATCGAGCAGGGGCTGGCTCATCAGCTGCTGGCCGGTGATTGCGTGATGCTCAAGGGCAGCCACTCCATCTTCAGCGAAGAGAGCGTGACCCCCGAGCTGGAAGCGCGTCTTGCCTCCGGCGATGTGCAGCTCACCGCGCCCCAGTGGGGCCGTGGCCGTCTGGCCAGTCAGGGCGCCGCTGCCGAGTTCGAACAGGCTGTGTTGGCTCCCTATAGCGATTGGTGTGACGGGCTGGAGAAGGCCGGGCTGGATCAGGACAGGCGCCCGCTGCTGCTCAAGCCGGAGCAGATGAGCTGGCAGCTGGACGGCGAGGCGCTGACCCTCTCCTTCTTCCTGCCGGCGGGCGCGTTTGCCACCAGCGTGGTGCGCGAGTTAATGCAGGCCGAAGAGGCTGATCACGGTTTCAGGAATCAGACCGATGCGAATTCTGGTCAGTAATGATGATGGTGTGCATGCCGAGGGCATTCGTGCCCTCAGCGAGGCGCTGCGCGCCTGTGGCGAGGTCATTGTGGTGGCTCCGGATCGCAACCGCAGCGGCGCGAGTCACTCCCTGACGCTGGAAGTACCGCTGCGGGTTACCCGCATTGCAGAAAACGGCTTTAATGGGTGCGAGAGCTATGCGGTGAAAGGCACGCCGACCGACTGCGTGCATCTGGCAGTCAACGAGCTGGTACGCCCGGAGCCGGACATGGTAGTGGCCGGCATCAATCACGGCGCCAACCTGGGAGATGATGTCATCTATTCGGGGACGGTCGCCGCGGCCACCGAGGGGCGCCATCTTGGTTACCCCTCCATCGCCATCTCGTTGGTGGGCAAGACCCACTTCGCCACGGCGGCCCACTATGCGGCCCTGCTGGTGAAGGGGCTGATGAAACACCCCCTGCCTGCCGATCAGATCCTCAACGTCAACGTGCCGGACTTGCCCCTCGAACAGATCAAGGGGATCAAGACCACCCGCCTTGGCAATCGCCACCGGGCGGAGTCGGTGATCCGTACCGAGGATCCCCGTGGCCAGCCCATCTACTGGATTGGCCCTCCCGGCAGCCAGCAGGATGCCGGTGAAGGTACCGATTTTGCCGCCATCGAGCAGGGCTATGTCTCGATTACCCCTCTGACCATCGACATGACTGCCTATGACAGTCTCGCCGGTCTGGGGGCCTGGTTAGATCTGCAGGGATGAGGGTGGTGTGATAGTACAGCGCCTGTTAAATCAGCTCATTGCACAGGATATTCGCGATTTTCGCGTGCTGGCGACCATCGCGAAAGTGCCGCGCCAGCTGTTCGTGGACGAGGCCATGGCACACAAGGCGTGGGACAACACCGCCCTGCCCATTGGCCACGGCCAGACCATTTCGCAGCCCTATATGGTGGCGCGAATGACCGAGTTGCTGATGCAAAACAATCCGGCCCATGTGCTGGAGATTGGCACTGGCTCGGGTTACCAGACGGCGATCCTCGCCCATCTGGTGGAGCATGTGTATACCGTTGAGCGGATCAAGTCGCTGCAGTTCCAGGCCCGGCGCCGGCTGCGCCAGCTCGATCTGCACAATGTCTCGGCCAAGCACGGCAACGGCTGGTTGGGGTGGCCTAACAAGGGGCCTTATGACGCCATTCTGGTGACGGCCGCGGCGAGCGAGATCCCGACGGCACTGACCGATCAACTGGCCGAAGGGGGGCGACTGGTGTTGCCTGTCGGTGACAGTCAGCAGACCCTGCAGCTGATTGAACGATCCGGCTCCCAGCTGACCAGCCGAATTCTGGAGCCGGTACGTTTTGTTCCCCTGATTGACGGAGATGTTGAGTGAAGTTGTTTTCCCGTTTGTATGTACTGGTGATGCAGTGGGCCCGCCACAAGCATGCTCCCTGGTATCTCTCCATCACCGCCTTTATCGAATCGGTATTCTGGCCGATCCCGGTGGATGTGATGCTGGCGCCGATGGCGCTCGCCAAGCCGCACAAGGCGTGGCACTACGCTACGCTGGCTACCGTATTCTCGGTGCTGGGTGCGCTGTTTGGCTATGCCCTTGGCTATGCCTTGTGGGATCCAGTGGTGCTGCCACTGGTGGAGTCTGTTGGCTATCAGGGAAAGATCGAGATCGCCCGCCACTGGTTTGAGCAGTGGGGGATCTGGGTCATTTTCATTGCCAGCTTCACCCCGATCCCCTACAAGGTGTTTACCGTGACGGCTGGGTTGTTGCAAATGGCTCTGTTGCCTTTCATCATCACCTCCCTCATCGGTCGTGGCATGCGCTTTTTCCTGGTTGCTGGCCTGATGCGTTGGGGGGGCGAGAAGATGGAACGCAAACTGATGCACTATGTAGATGTGCTCGGTTGGCTCTGTATTGGTCTGGCCGTGGTGGCCTATTTCTGGTTTAGTCGTTAAGGATCCATTATGCGTTCGCGTATTTGGCAGGGAAGCAGTGTCGTGGTGTTGTCCTGGCTGCTGCTTGCCTGCTCCTCCAGTAAAACTGCAGCTCCGGTGGATGGGGTCGGTGATGATCAGTTCGTCTCGACCATTCCGGCTCGCCAGAGTGGTGCCCAGGTCAGCGCCCCTATTCAGGGCGGCAGCTATGTGGTGAAGAAGGGGGATACTCTCTACTCCATCGCTTTTAACTCCGGTAATGATGTGCCCTCACTGGCCAGCCTCAACAATATCAGCCCGCCCTACAACATCTATCCGGGGCAGCGGCTGCGCCTCGATGGCTCCAGTGCCAGTGTTGGCAGCAGCCGCAGTACGGGGACCTATCAGGTACGTCGCGGCGATACCCTGAGCAGCATCGGTCGCCAGTTTGGCATGAGTGCGCAGGCGCTGGCCCAGAGCAATAACCTGAGCGCCCCTTATGCGCTGCAACCGGGTCAGGTGCTCAATGTACAGTCCGGTGGCAACACAACCCAGATGGTGGCTGTGACTCGTCCGACAACCGTGACGCCGGTGGCCGTGAGCCGTCCGAGCAGCGGTCCGCGTCCGTTGGCCGAGCCTAGCGGATCTGGTCAGACCACGCCGTTCATCTCTCAGAAATCCGTTGCTCCGGCAGCACCGAAGGAATACGCTCAGGTCAAAGAACAAAAAACAAACAACTCCCAGTCGAGACTTGCTTGGCACTGGCCCGCAAAAGGTCGGATTGTCGAGGGGTTCTCTGTTGCAGAACAGGGTAACAAGGGGATCGACATAGCCGGCCAGAAGGGGCAACCCGTCTACGCCGCCAGCAGCGGTAAAGTGGTATACGCTGGCAGTGCTTTAAGGGGGTATGGCAAGCTGATTATCCTCAAGCATGATGATGACTATCTCTCCGCTTACGCACACAACGACGAGTTGCGGGTGAAGGAAGGGGACAGCGTCAAGGGGGGCTCGGTCATTGCCAACATGGGTAGCACGGACGCGCCGGATGTGCGATTGCATTTCGAGATCCGGTACAGAGGCAAGTCGATCAATCCGATGAGCTATTTGCCAAAGCGTTAACCCCAGAGAGACCGTCTTACTCTGGTAACGTCAGGGAGACACACCATGAGCCAAGAACAACTGGTAATGCAGGATGCAGAGTTAGAGTTTGACGCTGAACCCGAATCTCATGAAGTAGAAGAGTTGCAGGAGGTAGCCGCCGAGGCGGACGAGACTATCTCCGATGAGTTGCTGGCACCGGAACTGAACAAGGTGATGGATGCCACGCAACTCTATCTGGGGGAGATAGGTTTCTCCCCGCTGCTCACTGCCGAAGAGGAAGTCTACTACGCCCGTCGTGCCTTGCGAGGTGATAAAGCCGCCCGCAAGCGCATGATCGAGTCCAACCTGCGACTGGTGGTGAAAATCGCCCGCCGTTACAACAACCGTGGCCTGGTGCTGCTGGATCTTATCGAAGAGGGCAACCTCGGTCTTATCCGCGCGGTCGAGAAGTTTGACCCCGAGCGCGGCTTCCGTTTCTCTACCTATGCTACCTGGTGGATCCGCCAGACCATAGAGCGGGCCATCATGAACCAGACCCGTACCATCCGTCTGCCCATTCATGTGGTCAAAGAGTTAAACGTTTACCTGCGCACCGCGCGCGAACTCTCTCACCGTCTCGATCATGAACCGACCGCCGAGGATATCGCCTTCGCGCTGGATCGTTCGGTGGATGATGTGAACCGCATGCTCAAGCTCAACGAGAAGATCACCTCGGTGGACACCCCCATTGGTGGCGATCGCGACAAAGCGCTGCTGGATGTGCTCTCCGACGAGCGCGGCATGGGGCCGGAGCTGGAGTCACAGGAAGATGATATGCGCAGCAGCATTGTCCACTGGCTTGAGGAGCTCAACCCCAAGCAGCGGGAAGTGCTGGCCCGTCGTTTCGGTCTGCTGGGCTACGAGCCCGCTACCCTCGAGGATGTGGGGGCCGAGATTGGCCTGACCCGCGAGCGGGTACGCCAGATCCAGGTGGAGGGGCTGCGCCGTCTGCGGGAGATCCTGCTGAGCCAGGGGCTCTCCATTGAGGCTCTCTTCCGCACCAATTAAGTCCGCAGCAACGGAATACGGCATCAGCCAGATAGCACGAGGGGAGCAACTGCTCCCCTCGTTTTTTATTGCCTGTCGTCTGGCGATGGCTTCGTGGTTATACCAGCTCAGCCAGCATGGTGTCGGCGTAGGGCACCAGTGCTTCGCCATTTTTCACTTTGGCGAGATAGTCCGGGTTGGCGATAAGCGGACGACCGATAGCCACCAGATCGAAGCGGTTGGCCTCAATGGCCGCAGCGGCGCGCTCGGCGTCGTAGTTGCCCACCCCGACCAGATTTCCTTTGTAGTGGGCGCGCAGATAGTCGGAGGCGCGGCCACCCAGATAATCGAAGGTGAGGTTGTCATCGAAGATGCCGAGGTGGATATAGGCCAGCGGGCGATCGTTGAGCTTGCCCAGCAGGTAGTCGAACACGGCGCGATCTTCCGGGCTGCCCGCCAGATGGACATAGGCACCCGGGGAGAGGCGAATACCAACCCGATCACCGCCGATGCGGGTGCTGATGGCATCGACCACTTCCAGCGCGAAGCGGCTCATCTTTTCCGGGCTGCCACCGTAGTTGTCGGTGCGCAGGTTGGTGGAGTGATGCAGGAACTGGTCGATCAGGTAGCCATTGGCACCGTGGATCTCCACCCCGTCAAAGCCCGCCTCGATGGCGTTGGCAGCGGCTTGGGCGTAATCCAGCACCAGCTGGGCGATTTCCGCCTCGGTCAGGGCGCGCGGCACCTGATAGGTGAGCTCGCGCATGCGGGGCACAGTGCCCTCGTGCGCCACGGCTGAGGGGGCCAACACTTCAGCCTGATGGAAGAAGGGGTGGGAGAGGCGACCTACGTGCCACAGCTGGGCGAAGATCTTGCCGCCCTTGGCGTGCACGGCGCTGGTCACTTTCTTCCAGCCATCGATCTGCGCCTGGGTGAAGAGGCCCGGGGTATTGGGGTAACCCTGCGCGTCGGGGCGGATGATGACGGCCTCGGAAACAATCAGGCCGATGTCGGCGCGGCGGCCGTAATAGGCAGCCATCTGCTCGGTCGGCACCAGACCTGGGCCTGCCATGCAGCGGGTGAGCGGGGCCATCATGAAACGGTTGGCCAGGGTCAGAGTGTCATTGAGTCGATACGGCTGAAACAGGGTATTCATGATAGGTTGTCCTGAACGGGTTATTCTTGAACGTGCATTCAAGACGTTTTTTGCGTCGGGCGCAAGCTTTTTTTGAATGCGCGTTCAAGAAGGTTGGCCCGAGCGGGCGGCTGGGGTAAACTTGCCGCCCTTTCCAGTCACTCTTTATCGGCGGGCCCTGTTGCTCCTTGCCGGTGAACCATTTCCCACGGGAGGAACCATGCGCATAGCCGAGTTTGATCGGGACGAGGTACTGCGAAATGCCATGGAAGCGTTTCGCGCCAAGGGATATGCCAAGACCACCATGCAGGAGCTGGTGGCCGCCACCGGCCTGCACCCGGGCAGCATTTACGGCGCCTTTGGCAACAAGCGCGGCCTGCTGCTGGCGGCGGTGGATCACTATGTCGAGGGTAAACGCACCCAGCGCCGCTCCCTGCTCGACAACCCGAGCCCGCTGGCGGGCCTTGCTGCCTATCTCGACCGGATTGTGGGGGAGGCGCTCTGCGGCTCCTGTCTGGTGACCCGCACCATGATGGAGCTGAGCGAGCAAGATGAGGAGCTGACCCAGCGGGTCAAGGGTATCTATGGCGAGCTGGAGCAGGATCTGGCCGAGTTGCTGACACAGGCGCAGGCCAAGGGCGAGCTGGCCCCGGATAGCAATATCCACACCCTCACTGCCCTGCTGCTGATCAACCTGCAAGGGCTTATCACCTTCGCCCAGTGCCGCCCCGATCGCCCCCTGCTCGACGATGTAGTCGCCCAGCTGATGCGGGCCCTGCGGGCGTAACGCGATACCGCAGAAACAACAGTGGCTCCCTCGGGAGCCACTGTTGTTTGCGGGAGGGTTACCTCGGCCCCACCAGCTCTTTCATCAAATCTTTCAGCCATACCAGCGCCGGTTGCTGCGCATGCACGGGATGCCAGACGCAGTTGAGGTGGTAATCCGGCACGTCTTCGGGCAGCGGCAGGCTTTTCAGCGGCCAGTGGGTGGCAAGCAGCTCAGCCACCATGCTGGGCAGCACCAAGAGGTGATCGCTCTGGCTGACGATGGCGGCGGCGGACATATAGCTCTGGCTGTTGACCGAGATGGTGCGGCTAAAGCCCTGACTCTTCAGATAGCGGTCGAGGCTCGCCTCCGAGGTGCCCAGCGGCGAGTGGAACACATGGGGCATGGCGATGAGCTGCTGCAAGGTGATGCGCTCCATCCACTGGGAGGGGTCATCCTCGGCACCGGCGGGGGCCGATTTGGCAATGGGCAGATCGGCGCGCACCAGTCCGGCCAGCGGTTCGGTGAGCCAGGTCTCCTTGCCCAGATACCCCGGCACCTGCATGTACTCGTCAAACCCCAGCACCAGATCGATCTCACCGCTTGCCAGCTCGGCTTCGGGCAGGGTGTCGCGCAGGATGCGGATCTCGATGGTGACCCCCGGCGCTAGCCGTCTGAGCTGCTGAATAAGCGGCGGGATCAGCACGCACTCCACGTAATCTGTGGTGCAGAGCACGAAGCGCCGCTTCGACTGGCTCGGCTCGAACTCTTCTTCCTCGGTGAGCTGCTGCTCCAGCAGCCGCAGCGCCTGCTGCACCCCGAGGTGCAGCCGCTGGGCGCGCGGGGTCGGCAGCATCCCCTGCGGGGTGCGCACCAAAAGCGGGTCGCCGAGAAAGGTGCGCAGCCGGTTAAGCGAATGGCTCATGGCGGGCTGGCTGATAAAGAGCGCTTCGGCGGCGCGGGTGACGCTGCCCTGCGTCATCAGGGCGTCAAACGCGAGCAGCAGATTGAGGTCGAGCTGGTGCAGTTTCATGGGGGGGATTATTCGCCGTGTTTATGGGACAATCCATCCTATTCATTTGATGGATGGGGGCGCAACGTCTTACTCTGCGACCCACTGTTATTTTTCCGGGTTCCCGCGCCGCATCGGGCGTAAACGGGGGCCTCAATCCATGCAAGGAGCCTTGCGATGAGCATCAAGACCATTAACTCCACGCCGGCCGCCGACGGCTTCACCATGCCCGCCGAGTGGGCGCACCAGCAAGCCGTCTGGATGATCTGGCCGTTTCGCCCGGACAACTGGCGCGTAGCCGGTCGCTTCGCGCAAGAGACCTTCGCCAAGGTGGCCGATGCCATCGGTGGCGCCACCCCGGTCTTTATGGGGGTACCGGCCCAGTTTATGGAGCAGGCCCGCGCCATCATGCCCGCTCACGTCACTCTGGTCGAGATGAACAGCGATGACTGCTGGGCTCGCGATACCGGCCCCACCATCGTCACCAACGCGGCCGGCGAGTGCCGTGGGGTAGATTGGGGCTTCAACGCCTGGGGCGGTCACAAGGGCGGTCTCTACTACCCGTGGAATCAGGATGAAGAGGTTGCTGCCCAGATGCTGACCCAACACGAGATGGCTCGCTACGATGCGCCGCTGATTCTGGAAGGGGGCTCCATCCACGTCGATGGCGAAGGCACCTGCCTGACCACCGCCGAGTGTCTGCTCAACGAAAACCGCAACCCGCACCTGACCAAAGAGCAGATCGAAGCTCACCTGCGCGACTATCTGGGCGTCACCAGCTTTATCTGGCTGGACGAAGGCGTCTATATGGATGAAACCGACGGCCACATCGACAACATGTGCTGCTTCGTGCGTCCGGGTGAAGTGGCGCTGCACTGGACTGACGATCAGAACGATCCCCAGTACGCCCGCTCCGTGGCCGCCCTCAAGGTGCTGGAAGCGGCGGTCGATGCCAAGGGTCGCAAGCTGAAAGTGTGGAAGCTGCCCCAGCCGGGCCCGCTGTTCTGCACCGAAGATGAGTCTGCCGGTGTCGAGAGCGGTACCGGTGTGCCGCGCGAGGCAGAAGGCCGTCTGGCTGGTTCCTATGTGAACTTCCTTATCACCAACGATCGCATCGTCTATCCGCTGCTGGATGCCGCCACCGATGGCGAAGCCCAGCGCATTCTGGAGGAGATCTTCCCGGATCATACTGTGGTCGGCGTGCCGGCCCGCGAGATCCTGCTGGGCGGTGGCAATATTCACTGCATTACCCAGCAGATCCCTTCCGGCAAATAAGAACCGGATGACGATCCTGCTGCGAAGCCGTGATCAAGGCTCATGTGCTGCTCGGAATCCTCATGTATTCACATACACTCCGGTTCCTGCGCTGCTCTTCACCTTGCTGACGGCCTCTCGCGACGGGTCGTAAACCGGTTCCAGCTGGTATTCAAAACCCCACGCCGTGGGGTTTTATCTCTTGATGGTGTGATGGTCGCAGGCGCTGATGCGGCGAACATCATGACAAACAGTCACCCTTTTACAGGAGATCCCCATGATCGAAGTGACCGAGGTTTCCATTGCCGAGCTGCGTGCCGCGCTCGAATCAGGCCGCACCACAGCGGTCGAACTGGTCAAGGCCTATCTGGCCCGGATCGAGGCTTACAACGGCCCCGAGACAGCCACCAAACTCAACGCCGTGGTGGTCGCCAATCCCGATGCGCTGAAAGAGGCCGAGGCTTCCGATGCCCGCCGTGCCCGTGGCGAGACCCTGAGCCCGCTCGACGGCATCCCCTACACCGCCAAAGACAGCTATCTGGTCAAGGGGCTGACTGCCGCCTCCGGCAGCCCGGCCTTCAAGGATCTGGTGGCCCAGCGCGATGCCTTTACCGTGGAGCGCCTGCGCGCCGCCGGTGCCATCTGCCTTGGCAAAACCAATATGCCGCCGATGGCCAATGGCGGCATGCAGCGCGGCGTCTATGGCCGTGCCGAGAGCCCCTACAACGCAGACTACCTGACCGCGCCGTTTGCCTCCGGCTCCTCCAACGGGGCCGGTACTGCCACCGCCGCCAGCTTTTCTGCCTTTGGTCTGGCCGAAGAGACCTGGTCGAGCGGCCGTGGCCCGGCTTCCAACAACGGTCTGTGTGCCTACACCCCGTCCCGTGGCGTGATTTCGGTGCGGGGAAACTGGCCGCTGACCCCGACCATGGATGTGGTGGTGCCTTATGCCCGCACCATGAATGACCTCTTGGAAGTGCTCGACGTAGTGGTCGCCGACGATGCCGATACCCGTGGCGATCTCTGGCGCATGCAGCCCTGGGTGCAGCTGCCCAAGGCCTCTGAAGTGCGTCCTGCTTCCTATCTGGATCTGGCTGCCAAGCCCGATGCCCTCAAGGGCAAGCGCCTCGGCGTACCGCGCATGTTTATCAACAAGGATGAACTGGCCGGCACCAGCGAAAACCCCGGCATCGGCGGCCCGACCGGTCAGCGCATCCATACCCGCGAGACCGTGATTGCCCTGTGGGAGCAGGCCCGTCAGGCGCTGGAAGCTGCTGGCGCCGAAGTCATCGAAGTGGACTTCCCGCTGGTCTCCAACTGCGAAGGGGACCGACCCGGCGCGCCGACTGTGTTCAATCGCGGCATCGTGAGCCCGGAGTTTCTCAACGACGAGCTGTGGGAGCTCTCCGGCTGGGCGTTCGACGACTTCCTGCGCGCCAATGGCGATCCCAAGCTCAACAAGCTGGCCGATGTCGATGGGCCAAAGATCTTCCCCCACGATCCGGGCACCCTGCCGAACCGCGAGGGCGATCTGGCGGCGGGCATGGACGAGTACGTCAATATGGCCAAGCGCGGCCTGAAATCGTGGGACGAGATCGCCACAGTGCCGGATGGCCTGCGCGGTCTGGAGAAGACCCGCAAGCTGGATCTGGAAGACTGGATGGACGGGCTCAAGCTCGACGCCGTGCTGTTCCCCACCGTCGCGGACGTCGCCCCGGCTGATGCGGATGTGAATCCGGCCTCTGCCGATATCGCCTGGAGCAACGGCATCTGGGTTGCCAACGGCAACCTCGCCATCCGCCACCTCGGCGTGCCGACCGTCACCGTCCCCATGGGCATCATGGCCGATATCGGTATGCCGGTGGGGCTGACCTTCGCCGGTCGCGCCTATGACGACAACAACCTGCTGCGCTTTGCCTCGGCCTTCGAGTCCACCGGCAGCAAGCGGATGGTACCGCCGCGGACGCCGCCGTTGGGGTGATTGCTGGCTGGGGTTATTGGTTATAGCGAGAATAAAACCACCTTCACGTATAGGGTGGTTTTATTTATAGTGTTGTATTTTATATATTGTTATATGCTTAATAATTTTGATGTCGTATTTTGAATATCTCGCCTTTTAATTTTTCAGCTAAGTTTAATATGGCTGCAACCTTATGGGCCTCATCGTCTGATACATCATTGAAGTTTCCACCTGTACATTCATCATTTAATTCATGTAGTAGTTGCATTATGTCACTGGATTCAAATCCTGAATAATCATCGTCCATAGATTTTAAGAACGTTGCTAAGCGAGATTGCAATCCTACTATGTAATGAGGATTGGATTTTAGTTCATCACTTGATTTAAGTTTTGACCAATGGCGACAAGCACATTCCGCGTAGTCATCTATCATTTTACAAACAATTTCTATTCTTTTAGAAAAATCAGATGAATAAACAGTGTATTTTGTTCTCCAGTAAGTGATCAGTGCACCAATGATAGCGCCAATTAGTATTTTTATAATTACAGAGTCATGTTCTGTCATTTTTTTGCAGCATCTCTAATGTATGTAAGCGCGCTGTTTCTATTAAACTCACAATCTGAAACTATATTTAATCTATTCAAAATCTCTTCAGTGGTCATATTGGAATGTCGAACTAAACCACCAAATATTTCTTCTAAAGATGAGGCTGGAAGTCCATATCTCATAGAGATATCCAAGGTTACTAAATCATGTGTTAATAAGCTTGGTAACAACACATCATCACGAAATGCCTCTGCAGATTTTTCACTTTCTGTACGAAAACGACCAAATAGGCATTTGGTGTAGTCTTGTAAAAAAATAGTGTCTTGGCTCATGATGTGGTCTCAGCGGATATGGCTATCGTTGCCTTTACTCCGGGTAGATATTTACTTGTTTTCGTGACGTCTTTTTTTTCTTGGTCTAGGTGATAGCATATGGAGTCACTATTTAGCTCAAAAGAAAAAAGCTCGCCACGTTTTACGTCATTGAAGATTGACCATAATCCAAGACCTCTGTTATTAATTCTGCCTTCTACTGCAAACTCAATTGAGTTCTTTTCATCAAAGGTATATTTTTCACCTTTATCGCTTAAACTCTTCTGCACTCCCCTACCATCATCACTAACACAGATCGTTATCAGATTGTTGTTTTTTGTTATTTTCAATTCCCAATTAACTATATCAACTGTGTTTGGTTTTGATGCATGGGTATAAACATTTGAGATTAACTCCATAATATGAGGAATAACAATGCTTATGTTATTTTTGAATAAATTTAGACTGACGATTGATTCGATTGTTTTTTCAGCGGAAAATATTTCCATGGTATTAGACTTATATAGGAAATTTATAGTCATTAGCTACTTTCCCAAACAATATACATATGCAGCATTGTCATACTCTTTCAGGTCTATTGTCTAGTAGATTTAACACCTGAAAAGGGAGATTCTTTCGCACGTTGGGACGATTGTTGATGCGAGGCTAGAAGGGGGGTGATTCTAATAGTTCTGCATATTCGGACGATCGCGAAAGGGAGGTTGCCGAGAGGTCGCTGGCATTCAAGGTTGCTTGAACGTTTTTCCATCACCATGTTCGCGGTAAACGGACGATTACGCTGCGCTAATCGTCCCTACATCAAGGCGGTGATTGCGCGTTTTGAGCCTTACCTCTCTCCATTTTTCGCACTGCCAACTGCCATTTTTGCCGTGGCTCGTCGCCGATTCCCCCTGATTTTTCTGAATTTTCCCAGACTTCACCTTCTCTTCACACAACCTCATTTTCCCCTCACAAATCCCCCGTATCTTCTGCCCACTGCTTAAAAGGCCCGGCTTGCCACAGGGGTGGCGAGGGGGCGGTTGGTTCGAGGGAGCAAGATGATGAAAGGTTGGATGAAGTGCACATTGGCCGGGGCCGTGGTGCTGATGGCGAGTTTCTGGGGGGGCAGCGTGCGGGCGGCTGGGATCGAGCTCAAGCAGGTGAGCGGCCCGGTCTACGTGGTGGAGGACAACTACTACATCAAAGAGAACTCCATGGTCTATTTCGGGGCCAAGGGGGTGACTGTGGTGGGGGCGACCTGGACACCGGATACCGCCCGCGAGCTGCATAAGCTGATCAAACGGGTCAGCAGCAAGCCGGTACTGGAGGTGATCAACACCAACTACCACACCGATCGGGCGGGCGGTAACGCCTACTGGAAGTCCATCGGGGCCAAGGTGGTGGCGACGCGCCAGACCCGGGATCTGATGAAGAGCGACTGGGCCGAGATTGTCGCCTTTACCCGCAAGGGGCTGCCGGAGTATCCGGATCTGCCGCTGGTGCTGCCCAACGTGGTGCACGATGGCGACTTCACGCTGCAAGAGGGCAAGCTGCGCGCCTTCTATGCGGGCCCGGCCCACACGCCGGACGGCATCTTTGTCTACTTCCCCGATGAGCAGGTGCTCTATGGCAACTGCATCCTCAAGGAGAAGCTGGGCAACCTGAGCTTTGCCAATGTGAAGGCCTATCCGCAGACCATCGAGCGGCTCAAAGCGATGAAGCTACCGATCAAGACGGTGATTGGCGGTCATGACTCGCCGCTGCACGGCCCCGAGTTGATTGATCACTACGAGGCGCTTATCAAGGCGGTGCCGCAGTCATAGCCGCTGCGTGGCAGAGAGCCTGCAAGCCTTGCCATTGCTGCAATCAGCAGCCATAACGGCGCACCACAAAACGCCCGCTTTCAGGAAATAAGCGGGGGTTTTGCTGTTGCGGCTTTTCTGCGGCCACTTATTGCGGGCGTTGGCACTGCGAGATTAGGCTGTTCAAGGGGGGTGGGCTTTCATAACATGGCGTTTAGTCATTCCCCGGAAAACCATAAATTTTCGTTATGCAATATGCCTCTCTCGCGCGCCTCAAGCAGGCCTTTATCACCGGGATGTGGGCCTCGCTGGTCAGCATCGTTATCGGCTTCGCCTTCAAGGTGTGGCTGGCGCAGTGGGTCGCCAAGGGGGAGCTGGCGCTGTTTAACAGCGTGGTGGATTTGATCTCCCTATCCTTTATCCTGATGACAGGTTTTCGCTCCTCCATGGTGGTGAGCTACTCCCAGACCAAAAACGATCGGGACATTATCAATATCTTCCGCTACTTCCTCATCGGCATCGTGCTGCTCACCTGGGGGGCGGTGATCCCCTATATCAAGCACGGGCTCCATATCCGGGTGGAGTATCTGCAACTGGTGGGGGTCATCTTCGGGCTGGGGCTCAAGGTCTACTTCACCAATCTGGTGGCCATGTACCGGATGTATCAGCTCTCCAACCGGGTCACCTGGCTGGAGCCGCTGGCCAACGGTCTGCTGTTTATGGCCTGTTACTTCGGGCTGGGGATGGATGCGCTCCCTTCGCTCTTCTACGGGCTGACCTTCTCGTCGCTCGCCATCGCCGGTTATATGTATGTTTCGCGCCGCCGGGCCATCGCCACCAGGCCGCTCGCCAAGGTGGCGCTCGGCCCAGAGATGGTGAGCTATGTGAAAAAGAGCTTCACCGCTTCGCTGGAGGCGGGGGCCAGCATCCTGATGATTTACATCACTGTGCTGCTCACCATCCGCCACTTCAGCATCGACGAGCTGGGGGATTTTCAGGTGGTGGTGCGCCCCATATTCACCTATATGACCACCTTGTTTGTCTTCCCCATTTACCGCTTTGTGCTGCCTGAGCTGGCGGTCAATCTGCGCAACGGCGATCACCGCCAGATAAGGCTGATCCGGCGCTGGATCTTCCGTCTCTCCGCTATCGTCAGCCTGATCTTCTTTGGCTTGATGCTGCTGGCGGGCAAGCCGCTGGTGTTGCTGTTCTTCCCCGCCGACTACGTGGGGGCGGTGCCTGTGCTGTTCCACTTCTCGATCTTCTTTATCTTTATGATGCTCAACGGCTATCAGCTCGCCTATATCAAGGCTCACGGTCACTTTACCCAGAGTTTGTTGATCCGGTTGGCGGGCATAGTGGCGCTGGTCGCCGCCTACTATCTGGTGGCCGAATTCACTGCCAATGTGGTGGCGATTATCGTGGCGCTGGGGCTCGGTTATATGGTGATGTTTATCCTCTCGACCCTGGCGGAGCGGCAGATCTTGCGATCCCTGCCACTGGTGCTGGCGACCCGTTAGGGGGTTACTCGCCAAGAGCTGGCCCCTGTCAGATAACAAAAAAACGCCCGTGCGGGCGTTTTTTATTGGCGGCGCAGGAGAGGTTTAACGCTTGCCCTTGCCACCCTTGTTGCCAGCGAGGGCCTGCTTTCTGGCGCGCTGCTTCTGGGCCGCCTTGCTATTGCGGCGCGGCTCGGGTTCGAAGCGGGTGAGATCCGGCTCAAAGCCCGGAAACCACTGCTGGGGCAAGCGGGTGTCGAGTACCGCTTCCACCTTCTCCAGCAGCGGCGCATCTTCCGGGCTGAACAGGGTAATGGCGAGCCCTTTGTTGCCGGCGCGGCCGGTGCGACCGATACGATGGACGTAATCCTCCGCCACAAACGGGAATTCGAGGTTAATCACGTAGTTGAGATCCGTGATATCGAGGCCGCGGGCCGCCACGTCGGTGGCGACCAGCGCCTGCAAGGTGCCAGCACGAAACTCCAGCAGCACTTTTTCCCTCGCGCTTTGCGACAGATCGCCGTGGAAGGCGAGGGAATTGATGCCCGCTTTGCCAAGCTGCTGGGCCAGCTTGTCAGCACCTTGGCGGGTGCGGCTGAAGATCAGCGCTGGTGCCCACCCTTTCACTTTCAGCATGTGTTCGACCAGCGCCAGCTTGCGATCGCTATCCACCGTGTAGACCCGCTGTTCCACCTCGGCCGCCGTGGTGTTGCGCGGTGCCACCTCAATCAGCTCGGGGTCACGCAGCAGCACCTTGCAGAGGGCAAACAGGTTGTCATCGCAGGTGGCGGAGAAGAGCAGGGTCTGGCGATCCGCCGGGATCTGTTTCAGCAGCGCCTTGATCTCGTCCATAAAGCCCATGTCGAGCATGCGATCCGCCTCGTCAAACACCAGATGGCGCAGCTCCGCCAGACTCAGCGCCCCCTGCCGCAGATGGTCGAGCAGGCGGCCCGGGGTGGCGATCAGGATATCCACCCCGGCCTGAAGCGCCTCCACCTGCGCCGCGATACTTACCCCGCCGTAGACCAGCGTGCTGGTGAGACCGGTACCCTGGCCGTAGCGCGCGACACTCTCGGCAACCTGCACCGCCAGCTCGCGGGTCGGCACCAGCACCAGCGTGCGGATCGGGCGGGGCTTTGCTTGCGGCTGTTGTAGCAACTGCTCCAGCAGCGGCAGCACAAAGGCGGCGGTTTTGCCGGTGCCGGTCTGGGCGCCTGCCATCAGATCCCGCCCCGCCAGAATGACCGGGATGGCGCGGGCCTGAATGGGGGTGGGGGCGGCATAGCCGAGTTCGGTCAGGGTCTGCTGCAGACGGGGGGAGAGGGCCAGTTCGGCAAAGGAGGCTGTGGACATAGGGGCACCAGTCGGAGTTATCGCGGCCTGCGGCCACGATGCAATGAGTGATCGTGGCCGCGATGGTAACAGAAGCAGGGGGAGCGGCAGAAGGCGGCTATGCCTCTGCGTCGTCCGGCAACGGGCGGATCAGCCGGGTCCTTTTGCCCTCGTAGCAGGCGATGTTGTGCTTGCCGTGCTGTTTGACGTGGTAGAGCAGCTCATCGGCCAGATGCACCGCCTCGGTGACGGTGAGGTAGTCGCGAATGCGGATCACCCCAGCGGAGAAGGTGATGGGGGTGGGCAGCTCGGGGATACCCAATGGGCGATCCAGCAGGCGGCCAGCGGAGTGGATCATCATCTCGTCATCCTCCATCCCCTTGAACAGTACGATAAACTCCTCGCCGCCCCAACGGATGGCGCTGTCCACCTTGCGGATATTGCTTCTGAGGTGGCGGGCAAAGGCGACCAGAGCCAGATCCCCGATGCTATGGCCATAGGTGTCGTTGATCGACTTGAAGTTGTCGATATCGAGGATCATCAGGTAGTCGTGCTCATGGAGCAGACTCTGGCAGAGCACATCTCTGCGTGGCAGCCGGGTCAGGTGGTCGGTGTGCGCCAGGGTGCGCAGCCGCAAGTAGATCTGCTTCCAGGCCACCATGCCCAGCAACAGCACGATGAGATAGACCTTGAAGGCCGCACTTTGCAGGGCCAGCTTGACGAAATCAAACCAGCTGTAGGACCACTTCAGATAGAGATCATCCCCCGCCTTGGTGCGCATAAAGGGTTTGCTCAGGCAGAGATGCCTCGGGCGGCAGGGCTCGGCGGCTTCAAACGATATGTTGGTGCGGGTCGGGTTGATGGTATCGAAGGGTCGCAGCACATCGTTAAATGCTTCATCGACGGCGATATCGATACCGAGCAGCCCGTATTTGTAACCGCCGCGTCCCGACTGATGGATGAAGGGGAAGTACATCACTATGGTGTTGCGCATGCTGAAGCTGTCGATCTCGATATCGGAGACAAAGGCTTCATCGGTGCTGCACAAAGGGCGGCCGGGGGCAAAGCTGGCGCAACCGAAGTAGTGATACCAGGCGGGCAGGGTCATCAGATCCACCTTGATCGGCGCCAGTCTGGCGGGCAGCACATTGTTGTCGGCCACCATGCCGATCAGCCGGTAGTCATTCCAGATGGTGTAGATATTGATCACCTCCGGGTAGGAGAGGGCATAGCGGAAGGTGTTGAGGATGTTGGCGGCCGGGTATTGCAGCGGAATATCGGCAAAGCGGCATTTGCTTTTGAGGTCATATCCGTAGAGATAGTCGCTGCCGACGCTATTCGGGGGCGGTGGCTGATCGAGCAGATGGTGTTGTGCCAGATAGCTGGTGATGTTCTCCACCTTGAGGATCTTGGCTCGCTGGTAGAAGACCTCGAACACGTTCTTCTGTCTGGCGGTGATGAGATCCATGTCGTGCTGGATAGTGAGATAGGTGTAGTAGAAGACAGTGCCCAACCCGGTCAGGGCGAGCAGGGCCAATCCGGCCACTTTGACGATGAACTGGCGAGCAAACGCCGGTGGCCAGCGCAAGGCTGGGGGGTTACCTGAAAATAAGGTCATAGGTGTCTGGTTAGAGTACCGATAGGGGCGCGGGCGCCATACGGGCAAAGTATACGCGAATGAAATCCCGACAGGATCCACCGACAAACCTTGCCTGAAGCTGAAGACCTCACCACTTATTTATCCCTACTCCACGATCAGCACGCTCTCGCTGGCCAGATGGTGCAGCCACTCCCTGACGATCAGCAGCACGGCGGCAAAGTGCTCGTCGCGGGGCAGCAAGCTGGCGGCCAGGGGATCCCCTTCCGCCATGGCGGCCAGCTGGCCAAAGGCTTGCTCCACCAGATCCCGGTCGAGCTGGTTGTCCCCCAGCGCTTCGGCCAGTGAGGGTTGGCTGCGCAGGGTCAGCTGCAAGCCGGGCGGGATCTGCGGGGCGATGCGCATCAGCTCATCTTCCACCACCATGATGGCCCGCTCCAGTTCGAGCGGGGTGGGCGGCGCGTGGCGAAACGGTCCGGGCTGGATGGCGTGGGTGCCAAAGGCCAGCGGGTAGTGTGACGGGGCCGTATCTGGCTGGCTCAGCCAGAGCTGACTGCTCTGTTCACCAATCTCCAGCAGCAGGGTCATCATCTCCGGTACGGGTTGTGTCATGGTGCTGAGCCCCTGTATTGTAAACGTTTTCCTGTTCTGCCTTTGATACCCCCGCCGCCGACGTTTGGCGAGCACAATTTCTGCGAGTCGTCCCTCACTTTGTTGCAAACCCCTTGCAAAAAAATCCATTGGTGGCAGTCTGGATGTCTAAATGGCTTTCGCTGTTTCGTTATCCTCAGATGATTCAGGAGTTCAGATATGGATATTCGCACCGCTCCCCGTGCCATCGCGCTCGCTCTCATGCTGGCAAGCGGCATCGCCGCCGCCAACGAAGCGCTGGTGATCCAGACCGATTTCGGCCTCAAAGATGGCGCCGTGTCGGCCATGAAGGGGGTCGCCTTCGGGGTGGACCGCACTCTGCCGCTCTATGACCTGACCCACGAGATCCCGGCTTACAACATCTGGGAAGCCTCCTACCGCCTCTACCAGACCCTGCAGTATTGGCCCAAGGGGACTGTGTTTGTCAGCGTGGTGGATCCCGGTGTCGGCACCGAGCGCAAGTCAGTAGTGCTCAAGACCAGGAGCGGCCACTACATCGTGACCCCGGACAACGGCACCCTGACTCTGGTAGCCGAGCACTTCGGCATCGACACCGTGCGCCAGATCGACGAGAAGACCAACCGCCTCAAGGGCTCCGAGAAGTCCTACACCTTCCACGGTCGCGACGTCTATGCCTACACCGGCGCCCGGCTCGCCTCCGGTGCCATCAGCTACGAGCAGGTGGGCCCGAAACTGCCTGCCGAGGTGGTTAAGATCCCCTATCAGCCTGCAGTAGCCGAGAAAGATGGCACCCTCAAGGGCACCATCCCGATCCTCGATGTGCAGTACGGCAACGTCTGGACCAATATCGACGATGCTCTGCTAACCAAGGCGGGGATCAACAAGGGGGATAACGCCTGCATCAAGATCCGCGAAGGGGATGTGGTCAAATATGACGGCAAGGCACCTTACGTCAGCAGCTTCGGCGATGTGCCGGAAGGTCAGCCGCTGGTCTACCTCAACAGCCTGCTGCAGGTGTCAGTGGCGTTGAACATGGACAGCTTCGCCGCCAAGCATCAGGTGCAATCCGGTGCCAACTGGCATATCAGCCTGAAGAAGTGCTCCTGATCCGCACATATATTAAGTAGCGATAGAAACAGCAACGGGCGCCTCGGCGCCCGTTTTGTTCTCTGGTAATAAAGAAAGGGATCAGAACTCGTTGGAGAGTGCCTTGTACCCTTTGACCAGATCGATATTGGTGTGGGCCACGTCCTCGGAGAACTCGGCGGCATCTACCGAAACCCGCGGAATATGGGTCAGATCGCTCTGCTGGTTGATGCGGGTGGTGGAGGGGACGTAGAACTCCGGCGGCAGATCGCAGCCATCGATCACCGAGTTGTGACGCACCACGGCACCGTCACCGATATGGCAGTTGAACAGCACGCTGTTGAAGCCGATAAAGACCCGGTTTCCCACTTCGCACGGTCCGTGGACGATGGAGCGGTGGGCGATGGAGGTGTACTCGCCGATGGTGACGGCGGCGCCGGATTTGGAGTGGATCACCACGCCATCCTGGATATTGGAGTTGGCGCCGATGACGATGGGTTCCATATCTCCACTCTCATCCACCTCGTCGGCACGGATCACCGCATAGGGGCCGACAAAGACATTCTCTTTGATGATCACCTTGCCGCAGATGATGGCGGTTTTGTCGATATAGGCGGATTCGTCGATGACAGGCAGATGGCCGGAGGGATTCTTGCGGATCATGTTACATCCTGTGGTTGCTTGAAATGATGCGGTGGCGCACCCGGCGCCAGGATGCCAGCTTACGCCTCGTTAGTATCCGGTGAAACCCCGAAGTGGTCTGACCCTTGTCGCAAGCCTTGGCGGGACCACTGTTTCCGCGCGCTGGAATATGGGAGCATTGCAGCCATTCCCGAGTTGGTTGAAATGGAAATATATAGATGAAGAAGATGATTGCCCTGTTGGCGGGTGGTTTGTTGCTCTCCTCGGCCGTGCAGGCCAAAGGGGAGGCGGGGGAGTTTGACTATTACGCCATGGCGCTCTCCTGGTCGCCCGAGCACTGCGCCGTCAAACCGGCGGATCGGGATCAGTGTTCCCGCAAGCTGGGCTTTGTGCTGCATGGTCTTTGGCCCCAGTACGATCGCGGTTACCCCAGCAACTGCACTCGCGAACAGCTCGATCCCGATATAGAGAGCGAGTTTGCCGACCTCTACCCCAGCCGTTTCCTCTATCGCCATGAGTGGGAGAAACATGGCACCTGCTCCGGCCTGAGCCAGCAGGCCTTCCATCAGCTGGCGAGTGATTTGCGCCAGAAGGTGAAGATCCCGGCGGCTTATCAATCCCCGGAAGAGCCGCTGCGCAAAACCAGCTTCCAGCTCAAGGCCGATTTGGCGAGCGCCAACGAGTGGCTGGCACCCGACAATATCACGGTGGCTTGCGCCGATGGTGGCCGCTTCCTGCGGGAGATCTACATCTGCGTCAATAAAGAGGGGACGGATGCGGTCACCTGCTCCGCCGAGATGCAAAAGCGCGAGCGCCGCTCCTGTGGTCAGCCGGACTTCCTGCTGCGCAGCGTGCGTTAAGCCTCCACTCTCTTCATCGGGCCCCTTGCGGGCCTGATGTGTAACCATAGCTATCGGAAAGGAATCTGACAGATGGATGGCAACAACCGGTTTGGCCCGACAGAGCGGGCAATGCTGCTCGGCGTGAAAGGGGTTGGGCCGACCGTTATCGGGCGGCTCGAACAGCTGGGCTATCATACTCTGGCCGGATTGGCCGAGGCCGACACCACCCATATCGTCCAGCTGGTGGCCAGCATGCTGGGCTCGACCTGCTGGCAGAGCAGCCCGCAGGCGCGCAGTGCCATCGACGGCGCTATTGCGCTGGCCCGCGCACATCTGGCGGCGGATGCGACAAACGGGGTGAATGGATGAGCCTCTTTACCGAACTGGGGATGCGTTATCCCATTATTCAGGCGCCGATGGCCGGTGTGCAGGGAAGCGAGCTGGCGCTGGCCGTGACCCGTGCGGGCGGCTTGGGTTCCCTGCCTGCCGCCATGCTCACATCAGCGGAGCTGCGCAGCGAACTGGGACGACTTACCCAAAGCGGCCTTGGGCCATTTAACATCAACTTCTTCTGCCACCTGCAACGGGAACCGGATCCCGTTGCACTGGCCCGCTGGCAGCAGCGCCTTGCTCCCTACTACGCCGAGTTCGGCCTACTTCCCCCAGCGGTCACGACGGTGCCAAGCCGTGCACCTTTCAATGAGGAGCATGCCGCCATGGTGGCTGAGTTCAGACCGGCGGTGGTCAGCTTTCACTTCGGCTTGCCCGCGCCTGAGCTGCTTGTCCAAGTGAAGGCTGCGGGGGCCAAGGTATTTGCCAGCGCCACCACGGTGGCGGAGGCCGTATGGCTCGCTCAACACGGCGCCGATGCTATCATCGCTCAGGGATTGGAGGCGGGCGGTCATCGCGGTCATTTCCTCTCCGATGATCTCGCCTTGCAGCAGAGCACCCTGACCCTGCTGGCACAAATCCTCGCGGTGACCGATCTGCCGGTGATTGCCGCTGGTGGTATCGTCGATGGCAAGGGGATAGCCAACGCGCTGCAAATGGGGGCGAGCGCGGTGCAGATGGGCACTGCCTTTCTCTGTTGCCATGAAGCGACCACCTCGGCGCTGCATCGCACCGCCATCCATTCACCAGAGGGCCAGCAGACGGCACTGACCAATCTGTTCAGTGGCCGTCCGGCGCGGGGGATCGTCAACCGTCTTATGAAAGAGCTGGGCCGGCTCTCGGATCTTGCCCCTCACTTCCCCTATGCCAGTGGCGCACTGGCACCGCTGCGTGCCGCCGCCGAGAAGGCGGGGGACTGTGGCTTCTCTCCGCTCTGGGCTGGCCAGAATGTATCGGGCTGCCGAGATCTTCCCGCTGGCGAGCTGATGGCGTGCTGGGTCAAAGAGGCTGGATTGGGATAAGCACTGCTATATACGCCTCTTTATATAGAAGCGCCCGTTGGTGCAGTGCGTCGGACGCGACGGTGCGGCGATGATGGATGTGTGCCTGTCCCCTTGTTAGGCACTTATCCTGAGACAAAACCCCGCATTTCATCCACTCCTGTGGATAAGTCTGTATAAAGGTTGTGTGTTGATATGAATAACTAATAAATTGCACTTTTTTGCAATTTTATTGCGGTAAAGCCTTGCCAATGTGAGCTGGATCT